>CAZPOZ010000284.1:0-4712 GCA_964588235.1 uncultured Planctomycetales bacterium | reverse complement strand
CTGGCGCAACCGCCGCACGGGCGAGCAGGTGCACGACACGGGCTGCGGGCTCAAGGTCTTCCGGCGCGAGGTGATCGAGCGCATCAAGCTCTGGAACGGCCTGCATCGCTTCCTCCCCACGCTCGCGCGCCACGAGGGCTTCCGCGTCACCGAGGTCGTGGTGGCGCACCGCCCCCGCGCCGCCGGGCGCAGCCACTACGGCGTCTGGAACCGGCTCTGGAAGGGGCTGCGCGACGTGCGGGCGGTGCGCTGGATGCGCGACAACCGGCTCGCCTGGAAGGCCACCGAGCGCCCGCCGCCTCCCGCGGACGGCGCGGGCCCTGCCGCGTGATCGGTCCCACCCTCCTGGCCTTCCAGGTGTGGGACGCCTGCGGCTGGCTCGGGCAGGGCGTGTTCACCTGGCGCATGCTCCACCAGTGGTGGGCCTCGGAGCGGGCCCGGCGCAGCGTGCTGCCGGCCTCGTTCTGGTGGTGGTCGCTGGCGGGCACCGTGCCCCTGCTGGTCTACGCGCTCCACCGCGGCGACGGCGTGTTCACCGCCGGCGCGCTGATCAACGGCGCGCTCTACGTGCGCAACCTGTGGCTCATGCGCGGGGGCGCGTCGCGTCCGGGCGAAGCCGCTCCGGACGCAGCTCCCGCGGCCGTGGCCCCCCCGGCGCCGCGTCCTGGCGTGCTGGGGCCGCTGGCGGGCGCGCTCGCGCTCTTCGCCGCCCTGCTGGTGCTGGGCCTGGGGGCCGGGCAGGAGGTGGTGGGGCGGCGGGCCCCGCCCCTGGGCCTGGCGCTGGGCTTCCTGGGGCAGGCGGTGTGGTCGTCCCGCTTCGTGCTCCAGTGGTGGATCAGCGAGCGCCAGGGACGGAGCGTGCTGCCGCCCTCGTTCTTCGTGCTCTCGATCGTCGGCGCGGTGCTGCTGTGCGCCTATGCCGTGCTGCGGCTGGACTATGTGATGATGACGGCCTACGCGCTCAACCCCCTGCCGTACGTGCGCAACCTGGTGCTGCTGCGCCGGGGCCGCGCGTCGCGCGGGGGCTGAGGGCGGCCGGCGGAGGGTCCTGCTTGCACGTGCTGGTGACCGGCGGCGCGGGCTTCATCGGCAGCCACCTCGCCGAGCGCCTGCTGGCCGACGGCCACCGCGTGACCGTCGTGGACTGCTTCGACCCCTTCTACGCGCGCGCGATCAAGGAGCGCAACCTGGCCGGCGTGCGCGCGCATCCGGCGGCCCGCGTCGTGGAGGCCGACCTGGCGCGGGCCGACCTCGAGCCGCTGCTCGGGGGGGTCACGGCCGTGGCCCACCTGGCCGCCAAGGCCGGGGTGCGCGGCTCGTGGGGGCAGGCCTTCGGCTCCTACCTCGACTGCAACGTCCTGGCCACGCAGCGGCTGCTCGAGGCCGCGCGGGCCGCGCCGCTCACGGCGTTCGTCTACGGCAGCAGCGCCTCCGTCTACGGCGACGAGCACCTGGAGCCGGTCACGGAGGCGGCCTTCACGCGGCCCTTCAGCCCCTACGGCATCACGAAGCTGGCCGGCGAGCAGCTGGCCCTGCTCTACCAGCGCCAGCACGGCGTGCCGGCCCTCGCGCTGCGCTACTTCTCGGTCTACGGGCCGCGGGAGCGGCCCGACAAGGCGCTGCAGCTGTTCCTCACCGCCGCCCGCGACGGGCAGCCCGTCACGCTGCTCGGCGACGGCTCCCAGCGGCGCGACTTCACCTACGTGGACGACGTCGTGGAGGCCACGGTGCGGGCGCTCCAGGCCCCGCCGGTGGGGGAGGCGATCAACCTGGCGCGCGGGCGCACGGTGCCCCTGTCCGAGGTGCTCGACGCGATCGGCCGCGTGACGGGCCGGGTGCTCGAGGTCCGCCGCGCGGCGCGCGCCCAGGGCGACGTGCGGACCACGTCGGCCGTGATCGAGAAGGCCCGCCGCCTGCTCGGCTACGCCCCGCGGGTGGACCTGGAGGAGGGCCTGCGCCGGCAGTGGGAGCACGTGCGCGGGCCGGCCGGGGCGCCCGGACCCGCCCGGACGTAGAGTGCGCCGAGGCGCTGGCGCCCGTCGGGAGAGCCTGCGATGCACCGTCGTCCCGGCCCCCCTCCGCCCCTGGCCCGGGCGCTGCCCTCGTTCCTGCGCGTGCTGCTGGGCCTGGGCGCCCTGCTGACCCCGGTGGGGGGGAGCGCCGCGCGTGCCGAGGAGCCGCCGCCCGCGGCGGCGGATCCGGCGGCGGAGGTCGCGGCGGCCGAGCGCCTGCTGGCGCAGGCCGTGGAGGCCCGCAAGGCGGACCGCTACGTCGAGGCCCACCGCGCGGCGCTGGAGGCCTTCCGCCGCCTCGAGGCCGCGCTGCCGGCAGGCGACGCGCGGCTGCTCCCGCCGCTGCGCGAGGCCGCCCTGGCGCTGCTCACCCACGGGAAGCCCGGCGAGGCCCGCGTGCTGTACGAGCGCGCCGTGCGCCTGGCCGAGGCGGTCCCGGGGGGCGCGCCGGCGGATCTGGGCCTGCTGCTGTCCGAGCTGGGCACCTGCCTGCTGCAGCTGGGGGAGCTCGACGCAGCCGGGCGGGCGCTCGAGCGCAGCCTCACGACGCTGCGGGCGGTCTTCGGCGAGGACCATCCCCGCCTGGAGAAGCCGCTGAACAACCTGGGCAGCCTGGCCTACGAGCGGGGCGACCTCGACGGCGCCCGGCGCCTGTTCGAGCGCGTCGTGAGCAGCCGGGAGCGCGCGGGGGGGCCGCCCACCGGCGCGCTGGCCGGGACCCTGGACAACCTGGCCACGGTGCTCGACGACCTCGGCCTGACCGAGCGCGCCGTCGAGCTCTACGAGCGGGCGCTCGCGATCCGCGAGCAGGTCCTCGGCGCCGGGCACCCCGCCGTGGCCACCAGCGCCAGCAACCTGGCGGGCACGCTGCAGCGCCTGGGCGCGACCGCCGAGGCCGGGGCGCTGTTCGCCCGCGCGCTCGCGATCGCCGAGCGCACCCAGTCGGCGGAGTCGCCGCTGCTCGCCGGCTGCCTGAACAACCTGGGCCTCCTGCGCCTCGAGGCGGGCGACGCCGCCGGCGCGCGCGCCCTGCTGGAGCGCGCGCTCGGCGTGGTCCGCGCGGCGCGGGGCGAAGCGCACCCGGAGGTGGCGGCCACGCTGCTCAACCTCGCCGACGCGCTGCGGGCCGAGGGGGCCGGGACCGGGTGGCCGGAGCTCGTGGAGCGCGCGCTGCGCATCCAGGAGCAGACCCTGGGCCTGGAGCATCCCGACGCCGCGCGCGGGCTCGTGCGCCAGGCGCGGCTGCTGATCGGGGTGGGCCGCCGTCCCGAGGCCCGGGTCCTGCTGGATCGCGCCGCGGCCGTGTTGCGCGCGACCCTGCCGGCCGACCACCCGGACGTGACCGCGGTGCTCGTGCTCGCCGGCCGCGTGGCGGCGGAGGCGGGCGACGTCGCCGGCGCTCAGCGGCTGCTGCGGGAGGCCCTCGCCGCCACGGAGAGCGACCTGCGCGCCCGCTCCGTCGCGCTCACGCCGGCCCGGCGCCGGGACCTGCTCCAGGCCTCCCGCGGCGCGCTGGACGCCTGGCTCGAGACGCGGGCGGCCGACGACCCCGAGGGCTACGCCGAGGTGCTGCGCTTCAAGGGCCTCGTCGGGCGCGTGGAAGCCGCCGAGCGGTCCCTGCGGCGTCGCGCCGGCGCGGCGGACCTGGAGCTGCTCGACCGGCTGCGCGCCGTGGAGAGCCGCTACGCGCTGCTGGCGCAGCAGGTGCCGCCGGCCAGCGCGGCCGCGGCGCGCTCCGGCTGGCAGAAGGCCTTCCTGGAGGCGGGCGCGGAGCGGGAGCGGCTCGGGCGCGAGGTGGCCGGGCGGCTGGGGGGCCTCACGGCGCGGCCGCCCGCCGCCACGCCCGGCGGGCTCGCGCAGCGGCTCGGCCCCGACGAGGCGCTCGTGGACCTGCTGCGCGTGGGCACGCGCTATCGGGCCTGGGTGCTCTCGGCGCAGGGACCCCCGCGGGCGGTGGACCTGGGCCCGGCCCAGGCGCTCGAAGCGGCCGCCGAGGCGTTCCGGTCGGCCGTCGTGCGGGGCGAGGGCGGCGAGCCCTCGGTGGCCGAGCGGGAGGCGGGGGCCGCGCTCCACGCGCTCCTGTGGGCCCCGCTGGCGCGCCACCTGCCGCCCGGCGCCCGGCGCGTGACCGTGTGTCCCGACGCGGGGCTGGCCTGCGTGCCCTACGCCGCCCTGCCGGGGCGTGCGCCGGGGAGCGCGCTGGCCGACGAGCTCGAGCTGCGCCACGCGCTGGAGGCGCTGGACCTGCTCGGCGGCCAAGCCGCGCCGCCCGGCGCCGGGACCCTGCTGCTGGGCGACGTGGCCTACGGAGACGCCCCGGCGGGGGCGGGTCGCCGTCGCCGCTTCGACCCGTTGCCCGGCACGCGCCTGGAGGTGGAGGGGCTCGCCCGGCTGCTGGGGAAGGAGGCGCTCGAGCCGTTGGTGGGCGAGTCGGCCACCGAGGCGCGGCTCGAGACGGCCGTCCGCGGGCGGCGCTGGCTGCACCTGGCCACGCACGGGTTCGTCCGGGACGACCTGCTCGCGGGGTTGCACGACCGGCGGCTCGAGGGCGAGTGGTCGCGGGCGGTCCTGGAGCGCGAGCGGCTGCGCGGGCAGGACCCGCTGGCGGCCGCAGGCCTGGCGCTCGCCGGGGCCAACCGGGGGGGGACCCTGGACGCCTCCGACGGGCTGCTCACCGCGCTGGAGGCCTCCTACCTGCCG
>CAZPOZ010000283.1:0-4717 GCA_964588235.1 uncultured Planctomycetales bacterium | reverse complement strand
CGGAGGTCGAGTCGGTGAAGGCCGTGGGCGAGGTCTACGCGCCGGTGGCGGGGAGCGTGAGCGAGGTCAACGCGGGCCTGGCCGACGACCAGACCCCGCTCTCGAAGGACCCCTTCGGCCAGGGCTGGCTCTTCAAGCTCAAGGTCAAGCCCGGCGCGGGCGCGGGGCTGATGGACCTGAAGGCCTACGAGGCGCAGCTCGCCAGCGAGGCGAAGTGACCGTCCGGGGGCGGCGGGCGCGTCCCGCCCGCCCCTGAGGGGGAGCCTGCATGTACCCGATCCTGTGGTCGAAGGGCGTGACGATCTACGCCTTCGGCACGCTCATCGTGCTGGCGTTCCTCGTGGCCTCGTTCTACGTGCGGCGGCGCGCCGCGCGCACCCTGGGGCTCGACCGCGAACGCACCTTCAACCTGTGCTTCGCGCTGCTGTTCCTCGGCCTGGCCGGGGCGCGCCTGCTCTACGGGCTCGTGCACTACGCCGAGATGACCGAGAAGCCGCTGCGCATCCTGGCGCTGTGGGAGGGCGGGCTGCTGTGGCACGGCGGGCTCATCGTCGCGCTCGTGTGGCTCTCCTGGTACCTGCCCCGCCACCCCGACCTGAAGGGCTGGGCCCTGATGGACGTGCTGGCCCTGGGCGCGTCGCTGGGCGTGCTCGTCGGCCGCTTCGCCTCGTTCCTCTCCGGCGAGGACTACGGCAAGGAGGCGCCCGGGCTCCCCTGGGCCGTGACCTTCCCCCCGACGGAAGGCACCCAGGCCCCCACCGGCGTGCCCCTGCATCCGACGCAGCTGTACCACTCGCTGCACGGGCTGCTGCTGTTCGTGCTGCTCTCGCTCCTGGCCCGGCGCACGCGCGCCACCGGGCGCGTGGCGGGCGCGTTCCTCGTGCTGTACGCCGTGGGCCACGCGCTGATCGACGTGTGGCGCGGCGACGACAAGGCCCGGGGCATGCTGATCGACGGCCTGGTGAGCACCAGCCAGTTCCTCAGCGTGCCCCTGTTCTTCGCCGGCGTGGCGATCTGGCTGCTGCGCCGCCCCGACGAAGCCCCCGCCCGGGCCTGAGCCGGCGGCACGCGCGGGCTGGCCAGCGCCCGTCGGGGGGCTATCTTCGGAGCGGATGGACGCCGGCCGACCCAGCAGCGACCTCTCGCCGCGGGGCGCGGACCGTCGCCAGCGGCCCACGCCGATGCTCTCGCGCTACCTCTTCGTAGGCCGACGGCGCGGCGGCCGGCGGGAGGGCGAGCGGGCCTTCACCTACGTGGACCGGCCGGGCGCCTGGATGGTGCTGGCCTTCTTCGCGGTGCTGGCGCTGTCGCTGTTCGACGCCTGGTCCACCCTCACCCTGCTCCAGCGCGGCGCCACCGAGGCCAACCCGGTCATGCGCGCGGCCCTCGACCTGGGCGACCAGGCCTTCGTGCTGATCAAGACCGTGCTCACGATCCTGGCGATGGGCTTCCTGTGCCTGCACAAGAACTGGCCCCTCGGCCGGGCCTGCCTGGGGATTGCGCTCGTGGGCTACACGGTGCTGACCGCCTGGCACCTCAAGGGCCTGGCGACCCTCTGACGGCGTCCGTCGCGGAGGCGGCCTCCCGGGCCTACCGCGCCGCGCGGTGGCGCACGTGCTGCACCACCACCTCCACGGCGGCGCGCTCCGCAGGGTCCAGCCGCGCCTGGATGGCGGCCACCGCCGGGGCGGCGTCGGAGGGCGCCGCGCGCCAGAGCGCCAGCAGCGCGGCCCGCCGCTCCTCCGCGGGGCGCCCGGCCGCGACCGAGTCGGCCAGCCCCTCGGCCACGAGCAGCGGGAGGACGCCGGGCGTGGACAGGGCCGCCTCCAGGTAGGCCTTCCGCCGCGGCCCGCTCAGGCCGGCGACGAACAGGCGCTGCCCGGGTTCGCCCAGGTCGAGCAGCCCGCTGGCCAACGCCGCTGCGCGGGCGTCCCCGGCGGCCTCGACCTCCGCGGCGTAGCGGCGGGCGAAGTCGGCCGTGAGCCCCGGCTCGGCCCCGCCGCCGGCGTGGACCCACCAGAGCACGCGCCGCGCGTTCGCCTGCGCCTCGCCCTCGCCGCCCCCGGCCAGGGCCTCCAGCTGGGGCAGGAGCGACGGATCCCGCGAGCGCTGGGCCAGCTGCAGGGCCAGGCCCCGCTCCACCGGCTCGGCCCCGGCGAGCCAGCGCCGGAGCAGGTCTTGGGCCGAGCCGTCCTGCGCGGCGAGCAGGCCTGCGTAGGCCGCCTCGAGCGTCCCGAGCCAGTGCGCCACCGGACGCAGCTCGGCCAGCACCCGCGCGAGCAGGGCCGGCCCCCCGGGATCGGCGGCCAGCGGCAGGCTGCGCGAGGCGGCCGCGACTTCGCTGGCCGTCGGCGCGCCGGCCTCGGGACCTGCCGCCCGCACGCGGGCGAGCAGGGCCGCAGTCGCCTCGAGGCGCTCGCCCGCAGACACGGCCGGGCCGCCGCCGAGCATGCAGTGGCGCGCGTGCTCGCGGCGCACCGGGTCGTCGGAGGCCCGGTCGGCCTCGACGGCCGCCACGAAGGCCCGGTGCCCGCGCCCGGCGAGCTGGCAGCGGGCGTCGGCGCCCGGCTCGGTGGCCACGAAGAGCAGCACCGTGGGCGCGAGGACGGGGGAGGCGCCGGGCTCGGCCGACAGCCAGCCCAGGCCGTCGCTCACGCTGGCGGGGAACGGTCCCGGGAGCCGGGGCACGCCGCCCCCGGGCGGGCCCGCTCCCGGGGCGCCCGGGGCCGTCGCGGCCCGCAGCAGGCTCCAGGGCAGCGTCTTCTGCCGGGGCTGGCCGGCGGTGCCCCGCGGGCCGCCCACGTCGGTGAGCAGCGCCCACCAGGCGAGCAGCGACTCGGCGGCGTCGCGGGTGCCGGCCGACTCGAGCCGCTCGCCCAGCAGCGGCGCCACGTCCAGCCAGACCTCCGGCAGGCCGAAGCGGCGCAGCCGGGCGAGGGCCCGCTCGGGCCAGGGGTCGGGCAGGCGGGCGAGGGCCCGCCACGCCTGGCGCTGCAGGGCGCGGTCGTCCGCCGCCCGTTCGAGGAAGGCGAGCAGCAGGGGCCCGGCCTCGGGGGCGCGTGTGCCCGCCAGCACGTCCACCGCGCGCAGGCTGAGCGACGGCTCGTCGCGCCCCAGCGCCGGCCCGGCCCAGCCGAGGCACAGCTCGACGGGCTTCTCGCGCAGCGCGGCGAGCACGTCGAGCACGTTGTGCCAGGGATCCAGGTTCAGCGCGGTGGGCCCGGTCAGCCGTTCCCGCAGCCGTTCGTCGGAGAGCAGCGCGAGCGTGGCCTCCCCCAGCACGACCAGGTCGCGCTGGGAGGCCCGCAGCACCTCCGCATGCTGCTCGGGGATCACGAGCGCCGACTGGGGGACGGGGCCCGTGAGCAGCCGGTCGAGCGCGTAGCGGGCCTGCTCGGCCACGCTGGGCAGGGGCACGCGCCACCGGGGCGCCGGAGGCGGGCCCGCCCCGTCGGGCTGCCCCTCCGGCCCGCCGCAGGCTCCCAGCAGCAGCAGGCCGAGCACGGGGGAGGCCAGCCGCCGGGGCCACCGGCGCTCGCGCGGAGTCGGAGCAGGGCACATGCGGCAGGTACGATCCTTCGTCGGTGAACGTCCGCGCGCCCCGCGCTCCCCCATTGAACCACGAGCCGCAGCCCCCTCCGAGGCCCCCGGCCGAGGCCGACCTGCTTCCGCCCCTGCGGCTGGGCTCCCTGATCGTCGATCCTCCGCTCCTGCTGGCGCCCATGGCGGGCTTCACCAACCTCGCCTTCCGCCGGATCGTCAAGCGGCTGGGCTGCGGGCTGACGGTGACCGAGATGGTCATGGCCGAGGGGCTGGTGCGCGAGCACCCCCGCACCTGGGCCCTGGCCGAGCTGGCGGCCGAGGAGCGGCCCGCGGCGGTGCAGATCGCCGGGGGCGACCCCCGGGTGTTGGGCGAGGCGGCCGCCCGGCTCGCCGAGCGGGCCGACGTGATCGACCTGAACATGGGCTGCCCCGTGCGCAAGGTGGTGGACCGCTGCGCGGGCTCGGCCCTGCTGCGCACGCCGGAGCGCGCGGCCGAGGCCGTGGCGGAAGTCCGGCGCCGCAGCGGCCGCCCGGTGACCGTGAAGATGCGCAGCGGCTGGGACGACGCCCGCCAGTCGGTCGAGGTCGCCCGGCACCTGGAGCAGGCCGGCGCCGCCGCGCTCGCCGTCCACGGCCGCACGCGCGAGCAGCAGTACGCCGGCCGCTCCGACCTGGCCGCCATCCGCGCCGTCAAGCAGGCGGTGAGCATCCCCGTGATCGGCAACGGCGACGTGATGCGTCCGGAGGACGCGCTCGAGATGGTGCGGATCGCCGGCGTGGACGGGGTCATGATCGGCCGGGCCGCGCTGCGCGACCCGTGGATCTTCGCCGCCACCGCCGCCGCCCTGCGTCGGGGGGCCGCGCCCCGGCTGCCCACGCCCGAAGAGCGCCGGCAGGTGCTGGTGGAGTACTTCGACGAGAGCGCCGCGCGGGAGGGGGAGCGCAGCACGGTGCTGCACATGCGCACCTTCGCCTCGCAGTACCTGACGGGCTTCCCCGGCGCGCGCCGGCTGCGCGAGCGGATTCAGACGCTCGACTCCCGGGGCGCCTTCGAGGCGCTGCTGGACGAGGTCTTCTCCGCCGGGCCCCCGCCCCCCCTGGTGCCCGACCACGCCCGACGGCGCGCGGCCCCGGGCGTGACGACCGGGGCCCCCGCGACGCCCGAACCCCCGCC
>CAZPOZ010000282.1:0-4738 GCA_964588235.1 uncultured Planctomycetales bacterium | reverse complement strand
AGCGCCAGCCCCGCCGAGAACACCCGCGCCAACAGGGTCTTGGCGGTGCCGGGCACTCCTTCGAGCGGCTCGAGGCCCTGCGCCAGCAGCGCGGCCAGCATGAGGTCGATCGTGCGGCCCTGGCCCACCACGATGCGGCCGGCCTGCTCGCGCAGGGCGGCGGCGGCGTCACGGATCGAGACGACGTCCATCGGTCAGCTCCTCCCTCCACTCGTGGATGCGGATCCCGGCCTGCACCAGCCCCCGGGCGTCGCGCCCGCGGGCCGCGGCGGCCTCCACCCAGGCGGCCACGCCGTCGGGGCCGGGCAGCGAGCGGGAGGCGGCGGCGTGCGCCAGGGCGGCGCGCACCTCCTCCGGCGGCCGCCCCTCCAGGTGCAGACGGCGCTCGGCCTCGCGCAGGGCCGCGTGCGCGTAGCGGCGCAGGGCCTCGGCCGAGTGCCCGGCCACGCGCAACAGGTCGGCCGTGTTGGCCACCAGGAAGGCCTTGCCGCCGGCGGCGGGGCCGCCCAGCGGGCGCGCGCCGCCGAAGCGCTGCGCCCCCGCCCAGACGGCCAGGGCCGAGGCCAGGGCGAGCGCGGCCACGAGCAGCCCGAGGGGGCGCTCGGCCAGGAGCCGCGCCGCGCTGGGCTCGGTCACGAAGTCGTGCCAGGTCTCGTCCCAGACGACCGCGCGCCGGCCCCCGCGGGCCTCCTCGACCACGCCCAGCGCCAGCTCGGCGTTGCGGCCGCGCAGGAGGCCGTGGTGGGCGAGCAGGTCGGGGTCGGTCAGGAGCGTGACCGTGGGGCCGCCGGCCAGGTCGAGCCGGCCCACGAGCACGCCTTCCTCGCAGGCGAGCAGCGGCACGACGCCGCGCCCGTGCTCGATCAGCTGCGGGTCGTCGAGCTCCGGGGCAGGCCAGCCGCGGGGGCTGCGCCAGCCCCGCGTGGGGGCCCGCACCGGCGCCTCGGGCCCCGCCCCGGGGCGCGCGTCGGCCTCCTCGGGTTCGTCCCGGCGCGGCCGCAGCTCGAGCTCGAGCGGCTCGAGGACCCGACGCACCTCGGCCAGGGGCAGGAGGCGCGTGCCGCCCACCCAGCCGCGCTGGAGCCGCGAGGGGCGCAGGGCGCGGCGCTTGGGCAGCACCACGAGCACGTGGCGGGGCTCGGCGAAGAGCGACGACCACGTGGAGCGGCCGCGCGCCCCGGGGCCGTCGAGCCGGGGCTCGGCGACCACGAGCAGGCCGTCGGCGCCGGCGCGCGCCTCGGAGCGCCAGCGGCTGACCAGCACGGGGACGCCGCGCTCCTCGAGCAGGCGCACGAAGGCCGCGTGGCCCAGGCCCGACCGCGAGAACGAGCTCGGCCCGAGGGCCGCCTGCTCGGGGCGGCGCAGGTCGAGCAGCAGCGCGGCCAGGAACACGAGCAGCGAGAGGGTCCCGAGCACGAGGCCGACCCGCAGGCGCCGCGTCGGGGGCGGGGCCGTCGCGGTGCCGCCCCGCCGGGGGGCCTCGGTCGTCACGCGCCCGCCGCCGCGGCGCGGCCGGCGCTCCAGGCGCTCCGGGCGGCCTCCCAGGCCGGGGCGTCCAGCGGCCGGCCGCCGAAGCGGCTGCGCTCGACGGCCTCCACCAGGTGCGCGAGCGCGCCCCGGGCCGCGGGCGCGAGGTTCTCGAGCCGTTCGAGCACCTCGCGGCTGGTCTCGGAGGGGACCAGCACGTGCCCCTCTGCGCGCGAGAGCAGCGCGAGCGCGCGCAGCAGCAGCACGTGCACGGCGTCGGCGAAGCGGCCCTCCGAGGCGAGCGCCTCGGCCTCGTCCAGGGGGGCCGAGGGCAGCGTCCGGGGCGGCGCGGGGGACGCGCGGGGGCCGGCGACCGCGCCGGCCTCCGCCGACGGCGGGCCCCGGAGCAGGGCGGCGGCGAACGCCACGAGGAGCACCAGCGCCACGACCGCGAGCAGCACGAGCAGCAGGTCGCCCCAGACGCTGGGCGAGCGCTCCTCGGGGGCGGGGCGCGGCTCGATCGTCGCGGCGGGCGGCGGGGGTGCCGGGGGCTGCGCCTCGGCCGGGCGGGGCTCGGGCGCGCGGCCGGGGGGCGGGGCCAGGCGCTCGGCCCTGCGCTCGGGCTCCGGGCCCGGCTGCGGGCGCGGGTCCTCCAGCGTGAGCTGCAGGGCCTCCCGCTCGACGATGCGCCGCACCTGCTCGCGCACCTCGTCGGAGGGGGAGGGCAGGAGGGAGATCCCCAGGAGGAGGGCCACGCCGCCGATCACCGCCGCATCATAGCCAGGACGCCACGGGAGGGCCGCCGCGGTCGTCTCCGTCGATCAGCGCGCGCCGGCGTAGTAGGTCGTGGCCGCCGCCAGCAGCGGCTCGACCCAGCCCGGGGTGCCCGCCTCGGGCCGCAGCGCCAGCACGACCAGGCCGCCGGCGGCCACCAGGGTCAGCAGCGCCTGGACGTGCAGCAGGCGCGGCGTGCTCGAGTCCTCCGGGATGCGCAGGCGCGTGAGCAGCAGCCGCATGACCACGCCCACGACGAAGGCGGCCAGCACCCACAGGGTGGGCAGGTGGCGCCAGTCCACCGGGTGCTCGCGGGCGTAGAGCCAGCCCGCGTAGCCCACGCCGGCCAGCACCAGCAGGCGCACGGTCCCGGCCGGGACGCCCAGCGGCGGCCGCTCCGCGCGCACGCCCGGCCCGGCGGCGCGCGCGGCGAAGTAGGCCGCGCCCGAGACGATCAGCGCCAGCATCAGCCAGTCCGCCACCGCGTGGCCGGCGCGCAGGTCGAGCACCACGCGCGCCAGCAGGGTCAAGAGCAGCAGCGCGCGCACGCTGCCCACCGGCAGGTTGAGGGGGCGGAACGTCGGCTTGAGGAACGGGGCGGGGTCGCTCATGGCCCGAGGCTAGCGTCTCCGCGGGGGGGCGGCCCGGATGGACGGGGTCCCCAGTCGCTTCTCCCGCGTGCGAGCGGCACGCTGGGCTGGGGGCGCCGCGCCGCACGCGCCCGGCCTCGCCCCTCCCGGGGGCGCGGCCCCTCAGGCCCGCGCGCGCTTGACCGAGCGCACGGGCTTGGGCGCCAGGCGCGTGCCGCGCGCCTGCGTGCCGGTGAGCGTGAGCGTGTCCAGGTCGAAGTCGCTCTCGGTGACGCGCTGGTACTTCGCGGGCACGTAGGTCAGGTGCACCGTGCCCGGGCGCTCCTCGGCCGTGATCAGGTCCAGCGTGCCCTCCCCCCCGGGGATGAACGAGTACTCCTTGCCCTTGATGTAGCCCTTCAGGTGCACGCGCTTGCCGTAGCAGCTGCGCTCGGCGTCCCGGTAGACGACCACGAAGGCTTGGCCCTGCTCCTCGTCGAAGACCGAGATCCAGGCGGCCTTGCCCGGCACGAGCAGCTTCTCGGGCGGCTCGACGATGCGGTAGGAGCCGTCGTTGGAGACGATCAGGATGCGCGCGAACTCGCTGACCGTGAGCGGGAAGGCCTCGCCGCGGACCGAGGTGCCGAAGAAGCCCGTCTCGGGGTCGTAGGCGCACTTCAGGTTCTCGCGCGCCACGGCGCGCTTGTCCACCGACTCGAAGGTGGTCAGCTTCGTGCGCCGCGGCCACGCGGCGGCGTGGCGCCGGGCCACGTCCTCCAGCCACTCCACCGCCGTGCGCACCAGGTTGCCGAGCTTGCGGTCGATGGCCGCCACCTGCTCCACGATCGCCTCGACCTCCTCGCGGTTGCGGGCGATGTCGTAGGCCGAGATGCGCCGGATCTTGAGGTCGAGCAGCCGGTCCACGTCGGCGTCCACCATCGGGCGGACGAACTGGCGCTTGAACGGCGCCATGCCCTCGGTCACGGCCGTGGACACGTCCGCCTGCGTCTTGGCCGACTCGATGCGCTTGTAGACCCGGTTCTCGATGAAGATGCGCTCCAGCGTGAGCAGGTGGCGCCGGTCCTCGAGCCGCCCCCGCTCGTGCTCCAGCTCGGCCTTCAGCAGGGCCTTGAGCCGCTGGGCGCAGTCGTCGATCACCTCCTTGACCGTCATCTCCACCGGGCGCCGGTCGCGGATCACGGTGAGCGAGCTCTGGATCGTGACCTCGCAGTCGGTCCAGGCGTACAGCTGGGGGATCGTCTCGTCGGCGTGCACGCCGCGGGGCAGGTCGATGACGATCTCGACCTTGTCGGTGGTCAGGTCCTGGATCGAGGCCAGCTTGATCTTGCCCTTCTGCGCGGCGGCCTCGATCGAGGCGATCAGGCTCTCGGTCGTGGTGCCGTAGGCGATCTCGCGCACGACGATCGTCTTGTCGTCCACGGCCTCCACCCGGGCGCGCACCTTCACCTTGCCGCGGCCGTCCTGGTAGTCGGAGACGTCGGCCAGGCCCCCCGTGGGGAAGTCGGGCAGCGCCTTGTAGGGCTTCTTCGACAGGCAGGCCACCAGGGCCTTGAGCAGCTCGCCGAAGTTGTGGGGCAGGATGCGCGTGGCCAGGCCCACGGCGATGCCCTCGGTGCCCAGCATGAGCACCACGGGCAGCTTGGCCGGCAGGGCCACCGGCTCCTCCCGCCGGCCGTCGTAGGAGGGCACCGTGGCGGTCAGCACCGGGTTGAAGAGCGTCTCGCGCGCCAGCGGCGTCAGGCGGCACTCGATGTAGCGCTGGGCCGCCGCCGGGTGCCCCGTGACCGGGGAGCCGAAGTTCCCCTGACGCTCGATGAAGTACTCCTTGTTGGCCAGCACGACCAGCGCGTCGCCGATGCTGGCGTCGCCGTGCGGGTGCAGCTTCATCGTCTCGCCGATGACGTTGG
>CAZPOZ010000281.1:0-4741 GCA_964588235.1 uncultured Planctomycetales bacterium | reverse complement strand
GGAGCTCTACCATTGAGCTACGCCCGCAGCGTTGCGACCGGGGAGTCCCCCGAGCGTCGCTTGGAGGGGTACCCCAAGGAGGGGCCGATCTTACGGAGGGCGGGGCAGGGGTCAATGGAAACGCCCTCCGTCTGCGCCACCGACCCCCGCGACACCCACCGCCCCGGCAAGCCTGGCGCCTCCGGCCGGCTCCTGCGCCGCCGGGCCGGAGCCCGGGGGCGGCCCCCTCCTGCGGGGGGGGGATGCCGGTAGCCTGCCGCCGCGGACCCGGCTGCGGCCCTCCCCGCGCCCCCCCACCAGGAGCCCCTCCGTGCAGCCCTACCAGCGTGCGTTCGTGGACTTCCTGCTCGGGGCCGGGGCGCTCAAGGTCGGCGAGTTCCGGCTGAAGAGCGGACGCCTCTCCCCCCTCTACCTGAACACGGGCGACCTGGACACCGGCGCCCGCCTGCGGCACGTCGGGCGCGCCTACGCCGAGACGGCCCTGGCCCGCCTGGGGCGGGAGGGCTTCGACGTCGTCTTCGGGCCGGCCTACAAGGGCATCCCGCTGGCCGTCGCCACGGTGATGGCCCTGGCGGAGGCCGGGGTGGACAAGGCCTTCCTGGCCGACCGCAAGGAGGCCAAGACGCACGGGGCCGAGGGCGCGACCGGGGCGAGCCGGGTGCTCGGGCGCCTGCCGCGCCCGGGGACGCGCTACGTCTTGGTGGACGACGTGCTGGCCACCGGCGCGACGAAGGCGGAGGCCGTCACCTTCCTGCGCAGCCTGGACCCGCAGGCCCGCTTCGAGGCGCTGCTCATCGTGCTCGACCGCCAGGAGCGCACGCCCGAAGGGCAGGACGCCGTCGCCTCGTTCACCGCGGCCACGGGCGTACCCGTGCTCCCCGTCCTGCGCCTGACCGAGACGGTGGACGACCTGGCCGCCCGCGGCCTGCTCCCGGCGGCCGACCTGGCGCGCTGCCGGGCCTACTGGGCGGAGCACGGGACGGACGCCTCCCGCGCGTGGGCGACGTCCGCGCGCTGAGCAGGCCATCGGGCAGGCCCTGAGGTGCCCTGGGGGGGGGCCGGGGGGGGCGACCCCGTGGAGCGCCGCCCCCCTCGGCTCGCAGAGGTGCTACTTCCCGCAGGCCTTGCCGCCGGCGCCGCAGGCGGCGCCCGCGGAGGGCTGCGTCGCCGCCGGGGCCGGGGCGGGCATCTGGGTCGGGGCGGGAGCGGTCATCACGGGGGCGGGGGAGCGGCCACCGCAGGTGCCGCCGCAGGTTCCGCAGCAGTCGGAGCGACAGGCCGTCAGGGCCAGGGGAGCCAGAAGGGCCAGCAGAGCGAGCACACGCGTCATGGAACGGAGCCTCCTCGCCGGGGCCGCGACCGCGTGGAGCGCGCGCTGCCACCCTCGGCGGCATCGGACGCTATCCGTCCGGCGAGGCCGGCGCACCGGAAACCGGTGCCGCCCCCCCCACCCCGCCCCCCTTCCCTCGCGGAGGCGCCCGACGTAGGGTCCCCGCGGAGCCCGCATGCGCCATCTCGTCGCCTGCCCCACCTGCCGCCGACAGGTCGATGCGACCGGCCTCTCGCCGGGCGAAGCGTTCCCCTGCGTGTGCGGCGCGCGCGTCACGGTGGGCGCGCCCCGTGTGCACGACGCCGCCGTGGTCCGCTGCTCGGCCTGCGGAGGCACCCGCCAGGGGGGCGAGGAGGCCTGCGGCTGGTGCGGCAGCGCGTTCACGCTGCGCGCCCAGGACCTGCACACGATCTGCCCCCAATGCGCCACCCGCATCAGCGACCGGGCACGCTTCTGCCATGCGTGCGGCGTGCCCGTCGCCGCGCAGCCGCCCGGCGCGCGGGATCCGGCGCAGACCTGCCCGGCCTGCGCCGCCCGCCCCGCCCTGCTCTCGCGGGTGCTGGCCGGCGCGCCCCCTCTGCTCGAGTGCGAGCGCTGCGCCGGCCTGTGGGTGACGCCCGACGACCTGCGCGTGCTCGTGCTGCGCGCGGGGCGCGCCGGCGGCACCGAGGACCTCGCGGCGCTGGTCCCGGGACCGGCCCCCGCCGCGCGTGCCGCCCCCGCGACGACGGCCTCGGGGCCGCTCTACCGACCCTGCGTGCGCTGCGGGGAGCGCATGAACCGCACCCGTTTCGCCGGGCGCACCTCCGTGGTGGTGGACTACTGCCGGCTGCACGGGGTGTGGTTCGACGGGGACGAGCTGGCCCGGGCGCTGGAGGAGGTGGGGCCCGGCCGTCAGGTCGTCCGCGGCACCGACGGCGCGCCCACGCTGCCCGGCGAGCGCGATCGCGCGCGCGAGCTCGGCCGGATGCAACGGGAAGCGGCGTGGAGGGCCGAGGGGCCGCTCGGCCGCGACACCTTCGGGGGCGCCGCGGAGCCGGGCCTGGGCGTGCGGGTGACCTTGGGCGTGCTCGAGGCGGCGCTGCGCCTGTTCTTCTAGGCTTCGACGCCCGGGCGGCCAGGGGGGGGGCAGGGCCCGGCGGGGGGCTTGAGCGCGGGGGGCCGTCCAGCCGATAGAGCCCCCGCATCAGGGGGGGCCCTGGCTCGGGAGGGTTCCTGATGAGCTCGATCGCCGAACGTCGGCGGGCGCCGCGCCTGCCGTGCCGCCTGCCCGTGCGCCTGCTGCGCGGGGGTCACGTCACCTACGCGCTGGCGGAGGACGCCAGCCGCACCGGCCTCCGGCTGCGCGTGCCCCTGACCGACCTGGGCCTGCCCGACGAGGCCGGGCTCCCCGCGGTGGTCCAGCGCCTGGAGCAGCGCCTGGGCGAGGCCTGCGTGGGCGAGCTCGGCTGGCAGACGGTGGGCTCCCTCGTGCGCAAGGTGCTGCGCGTGGCGCGCATCGCCCGCTGCCCGCGCGCCCCCTCGGTGCTGGACCTGGGCTGCGAGCTGCGCGTGCCGCTCGACGAGGTCGAGTGCGAGGCGTTGGGGCTGCCCTTGCCGCCTCTGGCCGCGCCGGTGGGTCGGCGCCTGTTCGACTGCGCCGGCGCCGCCGACGCCGCGCTGGCCGCCGCCGTGGCCCTGGACGAGCGCCGCCCGCGGGCCGGGCGTCGCCGGGCCGTGCTGCTGCCGGGGCGCGAGCACGAGCGCGCGCCCCTGGGGGCCGAGCCGCGCTCCCTGAGCGGGGAGACGGCGCTGGTCGCGCTGGACGATCCGCAGCGCCTGGGGTTGGCGGGCGGGCGTCTCGACGCTGCCGCGCTGCTGCTGGCGTTCGAGCAGCGCTTCGGCAGCGAGCTGACGCTGCTGCTGCTGGAAGGCGACGAGCCCCTGTGGGCGGGACCGATGCAGGTGGCCGGGCTCGAGGTCGCCGGGCTCGCGGGGACCGCGCTCGAGGGGACCGGGTTCGAGCCTCGCCGGCTCGGGCCGGCCGCGCCCCCCGGCAGCGCGCCGCCCACGCGACCCTCGAGGGCCAGGCCGCCGCAGGCCGAAGTGCTGCTCTCCCTGGGCCACGCCCGCCCGCTGAGCGCGGATGCGGCGGCGCGGCTGGGCTTGTGAGCCGGCCCTCGAGCGCGCCCGCGGCTCAGCGCCGGAGGCGCTCGAGCGCCACGAGCACGCAGGGGCCGTAGGCCAGCACGCGGGCCCCGGCCGCGCGTGCCGCGCGCACCGCTTCGGCCTCCTCCGCGCCGGGCTGGAACCAGAGGTCCCGGTAGCCCAGGGCCAGGGCCTCGGCGGTCACCGCCGCGCTCACGGGCGGCGGCGTGACCAGCGAGATCCCGTCCACGCGCTCGGGCAGGTCCGCCAGGCGGGCCACCGCGGGCAGCCCCTCGACCTGCCGCTCACGCGGGTTCACGGGGATCACCCGGTAGCCGCGCTCCAGGTAGGCCCGGAGCACGCGGTTGCCGAACTTCGCCCGGTCGCGGCTGGCCCCCACGACGGCGTAGCGCTGCCCGGAGAGGAAGGCGGCTTCGGGGTCGGTCGGCGGGCCGCTGGCGGGCATGCGGTGGGGCTCCTGCGCCGGGCCGCGGGCACCTGCCGCGCCGGACGGCCCGAGCGTACGATGCCGCGCGCGGCGCCCCCCTCCCTTCGCCCCGCGGAGCCAACCGATGCCCGAGACCTCCCGAGGCCAGACCGACCCGCGCATCGTGCAGATCTCGGTCTTCCTGCCCAACCGCCTGGGTGCGCTCCGCCAAGCCATGCAACGCCTGGAGGACGAGGACGTGCGCATCCTGGGGCTCAACGTGCTGGACGCGGCCGACCACGCCGTGGTGCGGCTCGTCGTGGACCGTCCGGCGCCGGCGCTGGCGGCCCTCCAGCAGGCGGGCTACGGCGTGTTCGAGACCGACGTGCTGGCGGTCCAGGTGCCCGCCGGGCGGCGGGGGGCGATGCAGCAGGTGCTCTCCGCGCTCGTGGGCGCCGAGGTCAACATGGAGTACGTCTACGGCCTCCTGGCTCGCCTGGACGGCCGCGCGCTCGTGGCGCTGCAGACCGACGACGCCGGCGTGGCCGAGCGCGTGCTGAAGAGCCGCGGCTTCGACCTCGTGCACCAGGACGAGCTGCCGCGGGCGAGCGACGCCTGAGGGGCCGCCGGGGAGCGCGCGCGGGGCGCCCGGCGGGAACGCCCTCCAGCGCCTCGGTGGGCCTCCGCCCAGGCTCCAGACGGCAGCGCAGGGCGCGGCCTCTCGACGCTCTTCCTTGACGCTGGCTGCCCACGGGCCTACTGTCGCCCCTGTTCGCCGGTGTAGCTCAGCGGTAGAGCAACGGTTTTGTAAACCGTAGGTCGTCGGTTCAATCCCGACCACCGGCTCCGCCACGGAG
>CAZPOZ010000280.1:0-4743 GCA_964588235.1 uncultured Planctomycetales bacterium | reverse complement strand
CGGCGAGATCGTCGTGCGCCCCCCCCCGCCTCTGCCCCCGCGTCCGGCGCCTGCGCCCGCCGCGACGGCGGACGCCGCGGCGGCGGCCACGCTGCGCGCCGGTGGCGACGGCAGCCCGATCCTGCGCGCGCAGACGAGCCCGTCGGGGCTGGGCGGCGGCCCGAGCGTGCCGCTGCGGCGGGGCGGCGCGCTCGACGTGCTCTCGCCGCTGCGCGTGCGCGAGGCCACGCCCACGTCGATGGAGCAGGTGGCCGCGCGCCTCCCGGGCGTGACCAGCCGCCTCTACAGCGGCGACGAGCACATGCGCCCGTCGATCAGCATGCGCGGGATGCCCGACAACGGCTTCACCGAGTACACGGCCGTCGCGGTCAACGGGATCAACTGGTCGTCGCTCACCTACGGCTGGACCGCGCTCTCCGTGTTCCCGTTCTCGCCCGAGCGCATCTGGGCGGCCGAGGTGTACCGGGGCGCGCACGCCGTGCGCTTCGGTCCGAACACGATCGGCGGCGTGACGAACTTCCTCACGCACCCCATCCCCCGCGAGCTCACCCTGAGGCAGCGCACCGTGGTGGGCTCGCACGACACCTGGTCGAGCCTGAGCCAGGTGGGCGGGACCGACGGCCGCACGGGGGTGGGCATCCTGGCCACCTACGTGGACCGCGCCGGCGACACCTTCCGCGACGAGAACGAGTACCACGCGCGCGAGGCGGCGCTCGACGTGCTCGCCCCGCTCACGTCCCGCTCGTGGCTCAAGGTCAGCGGCTTCTTCTGGGAGGCCCAGCATCAGCTGCCGCTCAGGCTCACGAAGGCCCAGCTCGACGCCGACCGGGCGCAGAACCCGAACCCCCGCGAGATCGACTGGAACGGCCACGCCTACGGAGGCGACGCGATCTGGCACGTGGACGGCTGCGGAGGCTGGTTCGAGGCGTTCGCCGACTACCGCATGGCCCGCCGCGAGCTCGAGTCGGGCCGCCCGACCTCCGGCCCCCCGTTCACGACCGTCAACCACGCCGACAGCGACAACCACAACCTGGACGCGGGCGTGCGCGGCGAGCTCAGGCTCTCGTCGTGCAACACCCTTCACGCCGGGGTCGTCTACCACCAGGAGTGGATCCCGCGCGAGACCTTCACGGAGCCCCTCGGGGGCGGGGCCCCGACCGTCACCCAGGACGCCTTCACCCGCACGCACGCCCTGGCGCTGCACGTGGACGACACCCACCGCCTGGGCCGCTGGACCTTCCAGGGCGGCGCGCGCCTGGAGTGGGTGCTCGACTCCTCGGCCCACGACGCCGTCACGGGCAACGATCGCGAGTTCGACATGCTGGTCGTCCTGCCCGGCGCCTCCGTGGCCTACGAGCTGAGCTGCCACCTCGCGGCGTTCGCCAACGTGCACCGCTCGGCCCGCCCGCCCCAGGTGTTCTCCTACGAGTTCGACGAGCCCACCCAGACGCTGGACTTCGAGGAGGGCACGAACGCCGAGGTGGGCCTGCGCTGGAGGGACTGGCACGGGTTCTCGGGCAGCCTCACGGCCTGGCAGGTGGACTACAGCGACTTCATCGAGCTCGACCCCGACACGCTGATCACGACGAACCACGGCGGCTTCCAGAGCCGCGGGCTGGACCTGTCGCTCGAGGCCGACGCCGGCGCCTGGTCGCGCGCGCTCTGCGGCCTGAGCGCCTGGGCCCACGTCACGCGGCAGGACTCGGAGTTCACGGTCGGCCCCAACGACGGCCGCACGACGCAGTTCGTCCCCCCCTGGGTCGTCTCCGCCGGCCTGCGCTACGAGCACCGCACGGGGCTGTACGGCGCGCTGGAGGGCTTCTGGCACGACGAGGCCTACGTCACGCCGGCCAACGACGTGACCACGCCCGGCTACGCGCTGTTCGACGGGCGCGTGGGCTGGCGCCGCCGCTGGTGCCTGGGGGGCGCCGAGGCCGAGGTGGACGTGGCCTTCGCCGTGAAGAACCTCTTCGACCGCGAGGTCCACCTGCGCCACAACGCCACGCTCTACGTGCCGGGCGCGCCGCGCGAGGTGTTCGGCGAGCTCGGGCTGGCGCTGCGGCTCTGATGCGCCTGCGTCTGCACGCGCGCCCGTGGGCCCTGAGCCTCGCGCTGCACGCGGCGGCCGGGGCGACGGCCGTGTGGCAGGCGCAGGGGTCGGGCCCGCCCGTCGCCGCGCCGGCCGGCCTGGCCCTGACCGCCTTGCCCCCCGCGGCGCACTGGGCGGAGCAGGTCGAGCCGCCGCCGCCCGAGCCCCTCGAGCCGCTCCGGCTGCCCGAGCCGCCGGTCGTGCCCCGGCCCCCGGAGCCCGAGCCCCCGCTCCCCGAGCCGCTGGCGCCGGAGCCCCCCCTGCGGGCCGACCCCGTGGAGCACGCCGAGCCGCCGCTGACCTTCGAGGCCTGGGCCGACCCGGCGCTGGCCCGCCGCCGCGTGCGCACGCCCGCGCGCCCGGCGGAGCCGCCCCGCGCGCCCCCCCCGCCGCCGCCGCCCGCCGCCCCGCGTGCGACGGCGCCGGATCCGCCGCCCAGGCCCGTGCCGCTGCAGGCCTCCGCCGAGGTGGTCGGCGCAGTCCCCTGGGCGGGGAACCTGCCCCCGCGCTACCCCCCTGAGGCCCTGCGCCTGGGCCTGGAGGGCCTGGTGCTGCTGGAGCTGGGCCTGTCGGCCGAGGGGACGGTGAGCTGGGTGCGGGTGCTCGCCTCGAGCGGGCACGCGCTGCTGGACGCCGAGGCCGCGCGCGCGGCCTCGGCCTGGCGCTACCGGCCCGCGCGACGCGACGGCCGGCCCGTGCCCTCCACGCTGCGCCAGCCCGTGCGCTTCACACGCCGTTGACCGGCGACCGCCCGGGCTCGGCTGCGGGCCCGGAGCCGGGCTCGGCTCCGGGCGCGCGCGGGACCTCGCGCTCCAGGATGGTCTCCACCACCTCGAAGCCCAGGGAGCGCCAGAACGCGAGCCCGGCCGGGTTCGCGGCGGCGGCCTGCAGCCGCACGCTGGCCACCCGCCGCTCGTCCAGGGCGTCGAGCAGGCGGCTCACCAGCCGCCGGGCCAGCCCGCGCCGACGGCGGGCGGGTGCCACGAAGGCCTCGGTGATCTCGGCCTCGCGCTCCTCGCCGGGGCTGCCGCCGAACGGCAGGAGCCGCGCGGCGGCGTAGCCGACGATCAGCCGCGAGCCCTCCTCGGCGACGACCATGAGCCGGTGCGGGTCCACGACCCAGGCCCCCAGCTGGGCGGCCATGTGCGTGGGCGCCTCCGGGTGCATGCCGAGCCGCGGGTCCATCCGGCCGTGCTCGGCCATCATCGCCTGCCACAGGGCGTGCAGGCTGGGCACGTCGCCGCGCCGGGCGTTGCGGATGGGGATGCCTTCCACGGCCCCTCCCTACCCGTCCTGCCGGCGGGCGAGGACGTGTTGCCAGGGCCGGTAGCCCTGCCCCTCGAAACGCCCGAGGGCCGCCTCGTCGCGCGCAGGCACGGGGGCGCGCAGCACCTCCACGCCGCGGGCGAGCAGCGCCTCGGTGAGCACGGCCAGCAGCGCGCGGCCGTAGCCCATGCCGCGCACGGAAGCGTCCACGTAGACCTCCTGCACCTCGCCCACGCGGGTGCGCCGGAGCAGGGGCGGCCAGACCGAGACGAGCCCCAGCGCGTAGCCCACGGGCACGGGCTCGGGGCCGTCGGTCAGGGCCACGAGCAGCACGCGCTCCTCCTGCCCGAGCCACACCGGCAGCAGCGCCTCGCAACGCGCCCGCACGTCGGCGGGGATGCCGGGCTTGCGCTCCAGGCGGGCGCGCTCGCCCAGGAAGCGGACTCGCAGATCCACCAGGCCGGGGACGTCGTGCCGCGCGGCCGGCCGCACGCGCGCCCGCAGCGCCGCCAAGCTCGTGGGTTCAAGGTGCATGGGCGCTCCCGCCCGGATGCTACCCGCGCGCCGGGGTCTGCCGGCGATCGCTCAGCGACGCGTGCCCGCCACGTGATGGCCGCCGCCCGCCTTGGACGAGCCGGCCGAGCCGGGGCCCGCGCGCACGCCGCCGCGGCCCGGCCCGCAGACGCACCCGGGCCCGTAGCCGCGGCCCAGGAAGGGGCGGGCGAAGGGCACGCCCCAGGGCCCCTCGAAGACCAGCGGGAGCGAGAGGGGGAGCAGCGCCGTCGTCAGGTCGCGTTCGATCCACCCCCGGAGCTGCCAGGCCCGCTCGCTGTCGGGGTCGAGCACCAGCGCCGCCTGGACGCGGTCCAGCGCCACGCCCGCGGCCCCCGCCCCGCGGGCGAGGTCGGCCAGGTCGAGCCAGGTGGCCACGAGCGCCGCCCGCAGGGCGTCCAGCCGCGCCGTGAGCCCGGCGGGCGCCCCGGCGGGCGCCAGCGCCTGGAACGCGCGGCGCGCGTGCAGCAGCCCCTCGGCCGCCGTCAGCAGCAGCGCCTCACGCTCCGGCGGGGGAAGACCCGGCTCGCCGGCACGCTCGCGCGCCCGGGCCGCCTCCTCCGCGAGCCGCAGCGCGTCGGCCCACGCGGCGGGCACCGCGCCAGGTTGTGCGCCGGGCTGCGGAGCAGGCGGCGCCGGGGGGGCGACGGGGAGCGCGGGGGCCCCCGGGGGCCCGGCCGCCGACGCGAGCAGCGCGCGCTCGGCCAGGCCGAGGAGCAGCCGCGCGCGGGCCTGCTGCACGGCGGGCGCCTCCACCGGCAGCCCGGCCTGCAGCGCGAGCAGGGCGCGCTCGCGCGCCGCCAGCGGCCGGCTCAGCCGCAGGTCGAGCTCGACCT
>CAZPOZ010000279.1:0-4751 GCA_964588235.1 uncultured Planctomycetales bacterium | reverse complement strand
GGGCTCGTGGCCGAACAGCTCGCTCTCGAGCAGCTGCTCCGGAATCGCGCTGCACGTGATCGAGACGAAGGGCTTGGACGAGCGGGCGCTCTCCTCGTGGATCGCCCGGGCCACGAGGCCCTTGCCGGTGCCGCTCTCGCCCTCGAGCAGCACGGCCCGCGCCGGCGAGGCGGCCACGCGCTTGATCTGCTCGCGCAGGTCGGTGGCCGCGCGCGACACGCCCAGGAACCCGTTGGCGCCCTGACCCGGCTCGCTCAGGCGCTTCCAGCGCCGGTTCTCGCGGCGCAGGTCGGAGGTCTCGATCGCCCGGGTCACGTGGGCGTCGAGCTGCTCGGC
Organism: uncultured Planctomycetales bacterium; assembly: GCA_964588235.1. Taxonomy (GTDB): domain Bacteria; phylum Planctomycetota; class PLA2; order PLA2; family JAEUHO01; genus CAZPOZ01. Next base: position 4,415 of record CAZPOZ010000279.1, on the reverse strand, counting down.
CTCGACCGGCTTCTGCACGTAGGTGAACGCGCCCCGGCGCATGGCCTCCACTGCGTGCTCGACCGAGCCGTGGGCCGTGAGCATCACCACGGGCAGGCCGGCCTGCTTCTCCTCGATCACGCCCATCAGCTCGAACCCGGTCCCGTCGGGCAGCCGGTAGTCGAGGATCGCGGCGTCGAAGGTCTCCGAGCCCAGCAGCGGGCGCGCGGTGGTCAGGCTGTCGGCCTCGCGCACGCGGTGCCCCAGCGCCCGAAGGCTCTGCGCCAGCGACCGCCGGATCAGGGGGTCGTCCTCGACGAAGAGCAGGTTGGCCGGCACCAGGATCTCCTTGCCACGGGCGCTGCTACGCCCCCTCAGTACCGGCGCCGCCTGCCCGCGTCACCCAATGCTCCGGGTCCGCCCCCCCCCCCGGGGCGCCCCCCCGGGCGATGGCGGCACCGTGGAGGGCTCCGCCCACCGCGTGCGGCCGGTTCCGCAGCGCTCCCGTCGCAGCCCCCCCCGCGGGGGGCCGCCGGGGCCCTCCGGACGGCGGTCGCCGCTCGGCACGCGCTTGGCAAGAGGGGCCTGCGCCGTCTGGCGAGGGCCGGACGCGGAGCCGAGCCGTGAAGCCCCCCCCGTTCCGCACCGTCCTGTGCCCCACCGACCTCTCGGCCGCGGGAGACGACGCCGTCGACCTGGCCTACGCGCTGACCGGGGCCGGCGGGACGGTGCATCTCCTGTGCGTCTGCGAGCCCTCCTACCTGGCCAGCCCCTTCGACCTGACCCCCGTCGCGGTCACCCCCCCCACCCCGGCCGCGCTCGAGAACCTCGAGCAGAAGGTCAAGCAGCACCTGCGCCGGCTGACGCCCGAGGCGGCGGCAACCCGGGACGTGCGCACGCAGATGCACGTGGTGCACGACGTCAACCCGGCCATGGTGATCCAGCGCCTGGCCGAGCAGCTGCAGGCCGAGGTGATCGTCATGGGCACCCACGGGCGGACCGGCCTGGGGCGCCTGCTGATGGGCTCGGTGGCCACCGACGTGCTGCGCCACTCGAAGACCCCGGTGGTGCTCGCCCGGAACGGGCGCCGGTAGCCGCCCCGATGGAGCCGTACCGAGACCGTCCACGGGCGTCGGTTTATTTTGAGAATGATTCTCAGGTGCTGTATAGTCACAGGCCTGGGAGGCACGCCATGGGTCCCCTCGTCCGCACCCTGCTGTTGAGCTCGATCGTCCTGCTGGCCTGTCCCTGGGCCCGCGCCGAGGAGGCGCCCGGGTCCGGAGGGGCGCCGCCGGCTCCCACGGGAGGGCCCGCGCCGGCTCCGACCGCGGGCGCGGAGGCCGGCGAGCCCCCGCTGCTCACCACGGAGCGGGCCCCGGGCGTGGCGCTCGAGGGGCAGGTGTCCGGGCCGCGCCCGGTGATCGGGCGGGAGCCCACCCGGGCCCTGCGCACGGTGCCCGGCTCGGGCTCGAGCGTGACGCAGGAGGAGATCCTGCGCCAGCGCGAGGTGATCAGCGTGCAGGAGGTGGTGCGCACGCTGCCCGGCGTGGTGGTCCGCTCGGAGGCCGCCTCGGGCATCCTGCCGAACATCGGCGTGCGCGGGCTCAACCCCGACCGCTCCGAGAAGCTGCTCGTGCTGCAGGACGGCGTGCCGGCGGGCATGGCGCCGTACGTGGAGAACGCCTCGTACTACATGCCGCCCTTCGAGCGCATGCAGCGCATCGAGCTGCTCAAGGGCAGCGGCTCGATCCTGTACGGGCCGCACACGGTCGGCGGCGTGCTCAACCTGATGACGCCCGACATCCCGGCCTGCCTGAGCGGGCGGGTGCGCACCGTGGCCGGCACCGACGGCTACCTGATGGGGTACCTCCAGGCGGGGCAGACGGTGGGACCCTGGGGCTGGCTCGTGACGGGCCTGGCCAAGCGGGGCGACGGCTGGCGCGACGAGTCCTCGTTCGACCTGCACGACCTCACCGCGAAGGTGCGCTGGCGCCCCAGCTCGTGCACGAGCGTGACCCTGCGCGTGAGCACGTACCGGCAGGACAGCCAGGACACCTACCTGGGCCTGACGCCGGCCCTGTTCGACGCCGACCCCTACCAGAACCCCGTGAGGCACGACGCGCTCGAGGTCGAGAACGACGACCTGCAGCTCACGGTCCAGCAGCGGCTGTCCTCCTGCTGGGAGCTGCTGACCAACCTGTACGCCTCCCAGACGCGGCGCGACTGGAACCGCCAGGACTTCGCGCGCAACACCGGGTTCGCGGCCGCGCCCGCCAACACGGTCGCGACGGTGGGCGACCTGACGGTGGACGGCGGCGCGATCTTCCTGCGCGCCTCGTACGGCAGCCGCGACCGCGACTTCGAGAAGTGGGGCGTGGAGCCGCGCCTGATCGGCACGCACGCGCTGCTGGGCCGCAAGGCCGAGCTGCACCTGGGCGCGCGGTTCCACCAGGAGGAGATGACCGACGAGCGCAACAACCGCAGCTCGCTGCACGCGGACCCGGTGACGCGCGACCGCGACGTGCGCAGCGTGGATGCCTGGGCCTTCTTCGCGCAGGAGAAGCTGCAGCTGAGCGCGCGCCTCGGACTGAGCCTGGGCCTGCGCGTGGAGTCCTACGACCAGGAGCGGCACGTGCAGGTGGCGTCGGGCGCGCCGGTGGACGTCCGGGGCACGTCGGGCAGCACGGAGTGGATCCCGGGCGCGGGCCTGACCTACGAGGTGGCGCGCGAGACGACGGCCTTCTTCGGCGTGCATCGCGGCTTCTCGCCCCCCCGCGTGGCGCAGGCGATCACCTCCACGGGCACCGACCGCGAGCTGGAGGCCGAGCGCTCCTGGGAGTACGAGCTGGGGCTGCGTGGCCGTGCCACCCCCTGCGGCTGCCCCTGGCTCAGCTACGAGCTCGCCGGCTTCTACTACGACTTCGACAACCAGGTCGTGCCGGCCAACCAGTCGGGGGGCGCCAGCACGGCGGACACGAACGCGGGTCAGACGCGCCACCTGGGCTTCGAGACGGCGCTGACGGTCGATGCGACGCGCCTGCTCACGGGCCGCTGCGACGGCTGCCGCACGGCCGTCTACGTGGACCTGGGCTGGACCTGGCTCGACACGGAGAACGTCACCCCCGGCGGCACCTTCGAGGGGCGGGCGCTGCCCTACGCGCCGGAGAACGTGGCCTGGGCCGGTCTGCGCGTGGTGACCCCGGCGGGCCTGTCGCTGGGGCTGCTCGGCCACTTCACCGGCGAGCAGTTCTCCGACCAGGCGAACACGGTCGCGCCGAGCGCCGACGGCCTCGTGGGACGCATCGACTCCCGCTTCGTGGTCGACCTGACGCTGCGCTGGCGCATCCCGCGGACGGCCTTCACCGCGACGCTGGCCGTGAACAACCTGTTCGACGAGGTCTACGTGGCCAGCCGCGCGCCCGAGGGCACGTTCCCCGGCGCCCCGCGGCACGGCTTCCTGGGCCTGGAAGCGGAGTTCTGAGCCGATGACCCCCCTGCTGTTGGACGCACCTCCCCGGCCTCACGTGTCCGCCCCCGCCCCCCGGCCCCGGCCCGTCGTGGGCGCCTGGCCGCGCCCCGCGGCCCCGCGTCGGCGCCTGGGCCTGGTCGTCTCGCTGGTGCTGCACGCCGGCGCGCTGGCGGCCGCGGCGCTCTGGGCCGGCGCCTCCCCGGCGCCGGCGGAGCGCACGCTGCGGGTGGCGCAGATGCTGGTGCCGGAGGCGCCGGCCGAGGCCCCGTCCGAGCCGGAGGAGGCGGAGCTCCTCGAGGCGCCCGAGATCGCCTTCGAGCCCGAGCCGCTCGCGGTGGTCGAGCCCGAGGAGGAGCCGCCGCTCGTGGACCTCGAGCTCGAGCCGGCGATCGAGGCTCCGTCGATCGATCCCTGGCGAGAGACCCTGTGGAGCCCGCCGACGGATCGGCGCCGTCGCAGCCCTCCGCCGCCCTCCGCGCCGGCGCCCACGCCGGCGTCCGTGGCGCAGCCGCCCCTGCCGGTCCGGGCCCCGGCCCCGAGCCCGGCCCCGGCGGCTCCGCGTCCCGTCGCGGCCGGTCCCGTGCGCACGCCGGACCTGCCGATGACGGCCTCGCTGGCGTCCCTGCCGCGCCCGCTCACCGTGCACCTGATCCTGACGGTCGAGCCCGATGGGGCCGTGTCGCGGGCGGTGGTGGAGGCGGGCAGCGGCTGGGCGGCGTTCGACGAGGCGGCGCGTCAGTGGGTGGTCGCGCGCTGGCGCTTCGGGGCGGGGTCGCTGCGCTTCCGCACGCGCGTGCCCTTCCACCTGCGCTGAGCGGCGTCGATCGGGCAGGCAGGTAGCGTGCGCCCGGCATGGTTGCCGCGGACCGCCCGTCGTCGGCTCCAAGCCCGGGGCTTCAAGGGGCGGCCCCCCTAGTGTCCTGAGTTGGAAGTCTTGTTGCCTGGGTCCCGAGGCCTGGCCAGAGGC
>CAZPOZ010000278.1:0-4757 GCA_964588235.1 uncultured Planctomycetales bacterium | reverse complement strand
GTGGTGGCCGCGTCCCTCGCCGAGGGGGGCTCGGGCCTGCCCTCGGCCCCGCGCGCCGTCGGCCGGGGGGCGGCCGCCTTCGCCACCGAGTGGAACGCCTACTGGCAGGAGCGCCTGCGCCTCTGCGTCGGGGTGTTGTTCTGGGTCACCCTCGGGCTCCTGGCCATCCACGCGCTGCTCGCGCCCCCGCCGCACGCCGGCTACGGCGGCTTCTGGTCGAACGCGGGCACCTGGGTGCACGTGGCGGGCATCCTCTACCTGGGCGGCATGCACCTGGCGCTGCGGCGCGGTCGCTGGAGCGGGCGCGCGCTGGCCTGGGCCGACGGCGCGCTGCAGGTCGCCGTGGTGCTGGCCTGCGGGCTGGTCTACCTGTTCACCTACGACCTGGGCAACCGCTCGCTCGTGCCCTTCCTGGGCCTGTTCCTGGTCACGCGGGCGGTGGTCGTGCCCAGCAGCGCCCGCCGCACGCTGCTGGGCTGCCTGCCGGCGCCGCTGCTCGTGCTGGCCATCGAGCTGGCGCACGGACGGATCGGGTTCTGGCACGGGCTGGCCCTGCCGGCGGCGGGCTTCGCCGAGGTCGTCACCTGGGACTTCGTCTACCTGACCCTGTGCGGCGTCGTGGCCACGGTCGCCAGCCGCGTGAACTTCCGCCTGCGCGTCTCCGCCTACGAGGCGCGGCAGCTCGACCAGTACGTGCTCGAGGGGCTGCTCGGGCGGGGGGCGATGGGCGAGGTGCACCGCGCGCGCCACGCCCTCATGCGCCGGCCCACCGCGATCAAGCTCGTGCGCGCCGACGTGCTCACCCCCCGGCTGCTCAAGCGCTTCGAGCAGGAGGTGCGCCAGACCAGCCGCCTCACGCACCCCAACACGATCCGCGTCTACGACTACGGCCAGACGGCCGACGGGGTCTTCTACTACGCGATGGAGCTGCTCGAGGGGGCCGACCTCGAGCGCATCGTCGAGGCGACGGGCGCGTTCCCGCCCGCGCGGGTGATCCACGTGCTGACCCAGGCGCTGGGCGCCCTCTCCGAGGCGCACGCCTGCGGCCTCGTGCACCGCGACGTGAAGCCGAGCAACCTGCTGCTCTGCCGCCAGGGCCTGACGCACGACGTGGTCAAGGTGATGGACTTCGGGCTGGCGCGCGACGTCGCCGCCGCCGAGCCCTCGCTCGCCAGCACCGACGACATCTGCGGCTCGCCGCACACGATCTCCCCCGAGGTCGTGCAAGGCGAGCCGGCCACGCCGGCCTCCGACCTGTACGCCATCGGGGCCGTGGGCTGCTGGCTGCTCGCGGGGCGTCCCGTGTTCGACGCGGAGCACGCCCTGGAGCTGATGCTGGCGCACGTGCAGCGTCCGCCCACGCGCCCGTCGGCCCGCGGCGTGCCGGTGCCGCGCGACCTCGAGGCGCTGCTGATGGCCTGCCTGGCCAAGGACCCCGTGGAGCGGCCGGCCGGCGCGGAGGCCCTGCGCAACGCGCTGCTCGCCTGCGCCGACGCCGCGGGCTGGACGGAGGCCGACGCCGCCGCCTGGTGGCAGCGCCACGGTGCGCGGCTCTCGGCCGCGCCCGCCTCCGACGCGGCGCCCTCCGCCGTGCCGGCGTCCGACGTACCCGGCCGGGGCCGCTGAGGCGGTCGGCGGGCCCCCTGCGGGGCGGCGGGTCAGCGCGGGGGCGCCTTCAGGCGCGCGCCCACGCGCTCGACGGCGGCCGCCACGGCCGCGTCCTCCGGGTGGGCCCGCGCCCAGGCCGTCCAGAGCGCCTGCGCCTCCTCGAGCGCGCGGCGCGCCTCGGGGGCGCCCAGCGCGGGCGAGCCTGCCTCGAGCGCGTTGGCCAGCCGCTCCAGGCGCGCCGCGAGCAGCACGGGTGCCGTCGGGTACAGGGCCGGAAGCGCGAGCGTGCGCCGTGTGAGGGCCAACGACTCGCGCCAGGCGGCGAGCGCCGCCTCCCGGCGTCCCGCTTCCTCGTGAGCCAGCGCCAGGCTCTCGGCCCACGAGGCCGCGAACCAGGCGCGGTCCGGCGCCGCCTCCAGCGTGGCCACCACCAACGGCAGCCCCTCGGTCAGCGCCGCGGTGGCCGCGCCGAGATCGCCCGTCCGCCGGACGACGTGCCCCAGCACGCACAGCGAGTGCCCCAGGATGTAGCGCCAGACCGGGTTCTGCGGGTCGCGCTCCGCCAGGGCCCGCGCCGCCAGCGCCCCCTCGCGTCGCCAGCGCCCCGCCAGCGGGAGGTCGTTCAGGCGCTCGGCCCGCTGGCCCAGGCGGTCGCACACGTCCACCACGAGGTGCTGCCAGACCGCGTTCCTCAGGTCGCGCCGGGCCAGCGCGGTGGCGCCCGCGTAGGCGCGCTCCAGCAGGGGACCGGCGGCCGGCGGGTCGTTGAGCGGCATGAGCAGCGCGTCGCCGCGCCGCAGGTCGAGCTCGACGAGCGCCTCGGCCCAGCGCAGGTGGCCCGGGTCGAGCACGCACAGGCGCTCGCGCAGCGCACGGGCCTCCTCGTAGGCCGCGGCGCAGCCGGCCGCGTCGCGCGCCCGGCCGCGCAGCACGACCAGGCGCCCCAGCGACTCCGCGACGAGATCCTGGCGCCGCGTGTCGCCCGCGTCGGCCCCGAGCAGCCGGCGCGCCTCGCCGAGCGCCGCCTCGGCCTCCGCCACCGCCGCCGCGGGCTCCTCGATCCAGCGGGCCCACTCCAGGCGGTGGCGCACGGCGCGGTCGCCGCGCGTGGCGTCGGCGGGCCCCAGCGTGGCCGCGCGTGCGGCCGCCTCGGCGGCCAGCTGCGTGTGCCGTCGCGCACCCGCCTCGTCGTCCTGCCGCAGCCGCGCCTCGGCCAGCCCCGCGTGGGCCTCCGCCAGCAGGTCGAGCACGCGCGGGTCGTCGGGGCGCTCCCGGGCGAGCGCCTCCACCCCCTCCACGTGCCGCTGGTAGAGGGCGTGGGCCGTCGTGCGCTCCCCCCGTTCGTGCAGCGCGCGGGCCAGGCGCCCCTCGAGCTCGGCCCGGCGCAGCCGGGCCGCCCCGCGCGCGTCGGCGGGGTCGGCCAGGCCCTCGAGGGCGCGCCGGTAGGCCGACTCCGCCCCCGGCAGGTCGCCGCGCGCGCGCAGCACGTCCCCCAGGTTCAGCAGCGCCGTCGCGCGGCGTTCCTGGTCGGTCTCGGACAGCTCCTCGGGGGGCAGCGCGTCGTAGTAGGCCCGGGTGCGCTCGGCCACCTGGGCCAGCAGGTCCTGGCGGCCCAGGGGCTGCAGCCCCTCCAGGAGGTCGCCCAGGAGGAACCCGACGACGTCCTCCGCGCGCCTGCGCGCGGCGTCGGCCTGCGCACGGGCCGCCACGGCCTCGCGCCGACGCCCCTCCAGCAACAGGGCCGTCGCGCCCGCGCCCACGAGCAGCACGGCGCCCACCGCCAACGCTGCGCGCCGGAGCCCCCGGCGGCGCTCCAGGCGCACGCGCTCCTCCAGCGCAGCCTCACGGCCCCGCTCCACGTGGTCGCGCAGGGCGGCCGCGCCCGCGTCTCCAGGCAGCCGCGCCTCCACCCGGGTGAGCGCGGCGGAGGCGGCGTCCAGCTGCCGCAGCCGCTCCGCGCCCGCGGCTCGGTCGGCCGCGGCGAGCGCGGCGCGCGCTTCGGCCAGCCAGCCCGAGGTCTCCTGCTCGGTGCGGGCCTGGGCTTCGTAGGCGCGCAACGCCGCGGCGAGCGCCTCCGCCGAGGCGAGGCGCTGGTCGGGGCGCGGGGCCAGCGCGCGCGCGCAGGCGTCGGCCAGGGCCGCGGGCACGTGGGGGGCTCGGGTCCGCGGGTCGGGTGCCGGCCCCAGGGCCACCGCGCGCCCGTACTCCTCGAGCGTGCGGCAGGGGAAGGGCAGCGCGCCCGTGAGCAGCTCGTAGAGCGTCACGCCCAGGCTGAACACGTCGCCGCGCGCGTCCAGGGGGCCCAGCTCGGGCAGCAGCGCCTCCGGGGGCATGTACCCCGGCGTGCCCACGGCCGAGGCCGACGTGGAGAGGCCCGAGACCTCCCGCTGGTCGGCCACCTGCGACTGCCACAGCGAGGCGCCCGGGCCGGGCGCCCCGGTGAGCCGCGCCAGGCCCCAGTCCAGCAGCACGACCTCGCCGTACTCCCCCAGCGCCACGTTCTGGGGCTTCACGTCCCGGTGCAGCACGCCGCGAGCGTGCGCGTAGGCCAGGGTGTCGCACAGCCGCAGGAAGGGCTCGAGCAGCGTGAGGGCCTCACCGGGGCCCCGCGCGTGCGCGCCGCGGATCGCGTCGGCCAGCGTGCGTCCGCCGCGCACGAAGCGCATCGTGTAGTAGGGGACGCCGTGGGCGGTGCGGCCGAGCTCGTAGACCGGCACGATGCCCGGGTGCTCGAGCCCGCCCGTGACCCAGGCCTCCTGGAGGAAGCGGGCCTTGAGCGCCTCGAAGGCCGGGTCGGCGCCCGGGGGCGGCGAGGCCAGCTGGAGCGGGGCCGGGGGCGTGACGCCCGCCGCGCCGCCCGCGCCGGGGTCGGGCCGCATGACCTTGAAGGCCACCTGCCGGTTGAGCTCGGTGTCCAGGGCCCAGTAGACGATCCCCATGCCGCCCTCGCCGGCCGGCAGGAAGTCGCGGTAGCGGCCCGGCGGCACCGGACGGAGGGGCGGGTCGGTCGGCGGGCTCGTCGTCACGGGCAACGCCACCAAGGTAGAGGACACGAGGGGCGTGCGGCGCGCTGGAGCCGGGCGCTCAGGCCGCTCCCTCCTCCTTGCGCAGGCCGCAGGCGCGTCGTCGTCGTCATCGGCCTTCCGCTA
>CAZPOZ010000277.1:0-4768 GCA_964588235.1 uncultured Planctomycetales bacterium | reverse complement strand
AGCGCTTCGGCCTCTCGCAGCTGCACCAGCTGCGCGGGCGCGTCGGCCGCGGCGCCGCCCCGGCCACCTGCGTGCTCGTGGACCGCTCGGGGGGCGAGGCCACGGCCCGGCTCGACGTGCTGGCCCGGACCGGCGACGGCTTCCGCGTGGCGGAGGAGGACCTGGCCCTGCGCGGCGTGGGCGACCTCCTGGGCACCCGGCAGCATGGTCGGCCGGCCTTCACGGCGGCGCGCCTGCCCCGCGACCTGGCCCTGCTCCCCCGCGCCCGCTCCCTGGTGGAGCGGCTGCTCTCCTCCGACCCCGGGCTGAGCCGCCCCGAGCACCGCCTGCTGGCCGGGCGCATCGCCGAGCCCGCCGACGCGGCGCCCGGCGGCCTGGGAGGGTAGGGGCGGACGACCCGGGGGGGCGCGGGGGGCCGGTCGCGGGGGGGGCGTCGTGACGGGGCCCTGACGCGCCGCAGGCCCGCCCCCCGCGCCCCCCCCGGGTCCCGGGCAGCGGTCGCGCCGCGAAGTGACGGCTGGGTGACCCGTCGGCTCCACCCTCGCTCCGGGCTCGCCTCGGAGTCCGGGCCGGCGGGGCCCGTGCGCGTCCCTGCTCCCGGGCCTACCGTGGCCCGTCCCGGCCACGTCCCTGCCCTGCTGCCGCCCGCCGTCGCCCGCCGCAGGGTCCGGCCCCCCCGTGGAGGACTTGATGCCGCGTCCCGCCGCCCGTTGGGCCCCGGTCCTGCTGCTGGTGCTGGCCCTGGCCGCCGCCCCGGGGGCCGGGGCCGACGACACCCCGCGTCCCAAGAAGCGTCCGCGCGACTTCGACTTCGGCCAGCCCGAGGCCCCCCCCACGCCGGCGCCCACGACGCCCGGCGCCCCCGCCTCCCGCCCGCCCGCGGGCGCGCCCGCCGACGACCCCGACGGTCAGGTGATCCGCCGCGAGGTCGCCGCGCTGGCCACCTGGCCGGCCCGCGACGGCGTGCGCGCCGCCGAGTCCCTGCTGCTGCGGGGCCCGGCCGTGTGCCCGTACCTGGTCGAGGCGCTCGCGGCCACCGACCGCAGCGTGCAGCCGGGCGCGGCCTGGGTGCTGGGCCGGGCCGGCGAGCCCACGCACGTGGTGCCGATCCTGCAGTCGGCGGCGCGGCTCAACGGCTGGCGCGCCGAGGTGTTCTTCGACGCCGCGCACGCGCTCGCCCCGGAGCGCGCCAAGGAGTGGCTGATCGGGTTCCTCAGCCTGGACCGCGCCCAGCTGCGCGAGGAGGCCACGCGCTACCTGGCCAAGTCGGTCGGCCCGGCCGACGCGGGCCGCATCGCGCTGCTCGTGGACGCCGACAAGGTGGGCGCGCGCATCGCGGGCCTGCGGCTGCTCGAGCCCGCGCGGGTCGCCGACCTGGAGGACCGCCTCACCCGCGCCCTCTCCGACGTGGCGCCGCAGGTGTCGCGCGTGGCCGCCACCCTGCTGGGCCTGAGGGCCCAGGCGCCCGAGCTCCAGCGGCTCAACGCGCTGGCGCGCGAGGGCGAGGCCCGCGAGCGCGCCTACGCCGTGCTGGCCCTGGCCGACGTGGCTCGCTCGCGCCAGCTCAACCCCTACGAGCCGCTCACCCTGGCCGAGATCATCGGCCGGCGCGGGCTGCTGCACCCCGACAAGCTCAACCGCGTCACCGCTGCCGTGGGCCTGGCCTACGGCGCCCTGGACGCGACCGACGAGACGACGATGCGCCTGGTGGACTCCACCGTCGTGGACGTCCTCGTGGACGCGCTCGTCGGCGAGCACTTCCGCGACTTCGAGGTGCTCTCCGACCCCGTCTTCGCCGCGCTGCGCCGGCTGTCGGGGCAGGACCTGCCGGCCAACGCCGTGGCCTGGGCCGCGTGGTGGCAGGGCGCGCGCGGGTCGTTCCAGGCGCGCCGGGCCCTGACGGCGGTGGCCGAGGCCGACCTGCCCGTGTCGTGGGTGCGCTACGAGGCGGTGGCCTCCGACGGGCGGCGGCGCAACGCCACCTTCGTGGCCGTCGGCGGCAGCCGCGCGGGCGCCTACGTGGTGCCCAAGGCCGCCTTCCTCTCCCTCGTGGACGCCCTGCGGGACGCGGGCATCTTCGACGCCCGCCTGCGCTCGCGCGCGCGGTCCGACGAGCACGTGGCCGTCACCCTGGGCGTGCGCAACCTGGAGTCGCGCCTGGGCCTCTCGCCCCGCGAGGACGCCGAGCGCTACGCGGTGCTCAAGCTGCGCTTCGAGTCGCTCGAGGAGGCCAACCTCTGGCAACGCTACCGCGACGTGGACGCCTGGCCCGACGCCCGGGCCTGGTGGGACGCCACCGCGCAGGCCTTCGAGCAGGCCGACCCCGACGTGCGCGCCGACCTGCTGCGCTCGCACGTGGTGAACGCGTTCGACGACCTGGGCAGCGACCCGGCCCGCGCCGAAGCGCTCGACCGGCTGGCCGCCTCGCCGGTCCCGCTCACGAAGGCGCAGGCCGCCACCCTGCTGCGGGCGGCCGTGACCGCGCCCGCGATGGGCGAGACCGAGATGCGCGCGCTGCGCATGGCGCTCGGGGACGCCGCCGACGCGGGGCTCCAGCAGCAGGCCGTCGAGGGCCTGGCCGCGCGCGGCGAGCCGGCGGCCCTGGACGTGCTTGCGGCGCTGCTCGCGCAGGACGGGCCGGAGCGGGTGCGCGACGCCTTCGCCGACGCGCGGCCCAGCGTGCGCCGCGCCGCGTCCCGCGCGGCCGTGCGCCTGATCTCGCTCACCGACCCCTCGATCGACGCCGCCGGCGCCGAGCAGGTGGTCGGGAGGCTGCGCCCGGGGCTGGACGTGCTCGTGAAGGACGAGCCGGCCGTGGCGGTCGAGGCCCTCGTGGCCCTCTCGCGCCTGGGCGAGCCGACGGTGATGCCGCAGCTGGAGGCGCTCTACCGCGCCGGCGACGTGGGGCAGAAGGAGCGCGTGGTGGAGGCCGCCGGCTGGATCCCCGGTGACGCGGCCCACGGGCTGCTGACGATGGTGCTGGCCGAGACGGGGCCGGGCACCAGCGGCATCCGCGCCGCGGCGCTGCGCTCGCTGGCGCGCACGGGGCACCCCAACGCCGTGCGGCTGCTGCGCTGGTACCTGCTCACCGACGTGGCGCCCGACGTGCAGACGGCCGCGGCCGACGCGTTGGCGGGCCTGGGCACCGACGAGGCCCGGTTCGCCCTGCTCGAGGAGCTGACCAAGGGCGAGAAGGACGTCGGCCGCCGCGCGCGGCTCGTGGACGTGCTGGGACGCTTCGACGGCCGCACCGTGGAGGAGGTCCTGCAGCGCCAGCTCGACGACCCCGCCGCCGAGGTCGTGGCGGTGGCGGCGCTGCGCGGCGGCGCCAAGGGGCTCGCCCCCGCCGTCCCGCACCTGATCGCGCTGCTGCGCCGCGGCAGCGACGCCCAGCGCGACCAGGCCCTGGCCGTGCTCGAGGAGCTGACCTGCCGCCGGCTGACGGCCACGGGCTACGGCGAGAAGGCCGACCAGTACGAGTCGTGGTGGGCCACGGCCAAGGTGGGCACCGACCGCACCTGGTTCCGCGACGCGCTCGAGCAGCGCGGCTACGACGTGGGCCAGCTGAACTCGTACGTGAAGGGCGACCCGGGCCTGGCGCCCGTGCCCACGCTGCTGCGCGCGCTGCGCGACGACGACCCGGCGCTGCGCGTCGGCGCGGCGCGCGGCCTGGAGCGCCTGGCGGGCCGGTCCTTCGGCCCCGTGGGCCGCGGCGTGCCCGAGCTCGAGGTCGTCCGGGCCGCCGAGCTGTGGGTGACCTGGTGGGAGACCGAGGGCCAGGCGACGGCCCCGGCGGGGGCGCCGCCGCGGTGAGGCGGGGCGCGGCCCTGGTGCTGCTGGTGGCCCTGCTGGCGCCGGTGGCGGGCTACCTGCTCGGGCGGGAGCAGGGCGCGAAGGCGCCCGACCTCGCCCACCTGGAGGCGCCGCTGCGGGCGGCGGCCGCCGAGCAGGCGGTCGAGCGCGCGCTGCTCAGCGCCGTGGTGGCGGCGGAGAGCGGCGGCCGGGTCGGCGCCCGCAGCGGCGCCGGCGCGCTGGGGCTGACCCAGCTGATGCCGGCCACCGCGGCCGAGCAGGCCGGGCGGCTGGGGCTGCCCCCGCCCACGGAGGAGGCGCTCCTGGCCGACCCGGCGCTCAACCTGCGCCTGGGCGCCGCGTACCTGGCGCGGCTGCTCGAGCGCTTCGACGGGGAGGAGGCCTTCGCGCTGGCGGCCTACAACGCCGGGCCGACGAACGTGCTGCGCTGGCGGGCCCTGGCGCCCGACGCCGACGCGCTCACCGTCGTGCGCCGCGAGGGCTTCCCGGCCACGATCGCCTACGTCGAGCGCGTGCGCGCCCTGCGGCTCGCCTACCGCTGACGGCGGGCGCCCTCCGCGGGCGTGCCTCCGGTGGGGCCCCGCGCCCGGCCGCCGGGGGCCCTACTGGATCGACATGATCAGCTCGGCGTTCGTGCGGTACTGCTTCATCAGGTCCTTCAACGCGAGCATGGCGTCGGCGGCGCCGTGGTCGGACAGCGCCCGCCGCAGGCGGGTGATCCGGCGCAGCTCCTCGGGGTGCAGCAGCAGGTCCTCGTTGCGCGTGCCCGAGGCGGGGATGTTGATCGCGGGCCAGATGCGCTGGTTGGCCAGGTCGCGGTCGAGCACCAGCTCCATGTTGCCCGTGCCCTTGAACTCCTCGAAGATCACCTGGTCGAGCCGGCTGCCCGTGTCCACCAGGGCGGTGGCCAGGATCGTCAGGCTGCCGCCGTCCTCCACGTTGCGCGCGGAGGCGA
>CAZPOZ010000276.1:0-4780 GCA_964588235.1 uncultured Planctomycetales bacterium | reverse complement strand
CAGCGCGCCGGCCGCTTGGGTACGGCCTGCAGAGGCCATCCATAGGGCCTTCCGCCTGAGAGGTCTCGCCCTCCGAAGGGCCCTACCCCTAGCTTGGTGGCCCTGGGGTTCAAGGCCAACGCCACCAAGGTAGGCGCTGCGAGGCACGTGCGGCGCGCTGGAGCCGGGCGCTCAGGCCGCTTCCTCCTCCTTGCGCAGGCCGCAGGCGCGTCGTCGTCGTCATCGGCCTTCCGCTACCGGCCCAGCGCGCCGGTGGCTTGGGCACGGCGTGCAGAGGCCATCCATGGGCCCTTCCGCAAGAGAGGTCTTGCCCTCCGAAGGGCCCTACCCCTAGCTTGGTGGCCCTGGGGTTCAAGGCAGGGCGGCAGGGGCGGAGCCCGGGGGCGCCGGGTCCACGCGCCGGCCGTCGGCGAGCCGCACCACCTCGTCGGCCACGGCCGCGGCGCGTTCGTCGTGCGTGACCATCACCAGGGTGCGACCGCGCCGCTTCACGAGGTCGCGCAGCAGGCCCAGGATCTCGGCCCCCCGCGCCGAGTCGAGGTTGCCCGTGGGCTCGTCGGCCAGCAGCAGGGCCGGCTCCGCCACGAGCGCGCGGGCGATCGCCACGCGCTGCTGCTCGCCCCCCGAGAGCGCCGACGGGAGGTGCTCCGCGCGTGCGGCGAGCCCCACCTCGGCCAGCACGCCGTCGGCCCGGGGGAGCGCGGTGGCGCGCGGCAGGCCCTCCAGCAGCAGGGGCAAGGCCACGTTCTCCCGGGCCGTGAGCACGCCCAGCAGGTGGAACGCCTGGAACACGAGCCCGATGCGACGGCGCCTCAGGCGCGTGAGCCCGTCGTCGTCGAGCGCGCCCAGGTCCTGGCCGTCCACGCGCACGCGGCCGGCGGTGGGCCGGAGCAGGCCGGCCAGCAGGTGCAGCAGCGTGCTCTTGCCCGAGCCCGAGGCGCCCATGATGGCCACCAGGCGCCCCCGGGGCACGGCGAGGCTCACGCCGCGCAGCGCCTCGACGCGCGTCGCCCCCTCGCCGAAGGTCACGCCCACGGCCTCCGCCTCGAGCGCCAGGGGCGGGGGCAGGGGCGGGGACGCGCTCATCCCGCCTCCGGGCCGACCTTCAGCGTGGTGCGGAAGTGCAGCTTGGCGAAGGCGCCCAGGCGCGCCCGCCCCCCCTCGCGCGCGAGCGCGCGCGCGGCCGGCACGATGCGCGGGTCGGAGGCCCCGAAGGGCAGGTCCACCGGCGCCTCGTCGCGCAGCCGCTGGAAGGAGGCCAGGAACGCGGCCCGAGCGAGGAACGAGGCCGCGGCCACGGCCGGCTCGCGCTCACCGCCGGGGATCATCAGCAGCGGCGTCGCCCGCAGCCGCTCGGGCAGGTGGCGCAGCACGTGGGCGGGCTCTCCGAAGCGGTCCACGACGATGCGGCACCCCTCGGGGCTCGGCTCCCGGGCCAGCACCTCGGCGAGCACCTCCGCGTGCAGGCGCCCGAGCAGCACGTTCACGTTGCGGACCTCGGCCCAGGCGGCGTTGTAGGCCGCCGGCTCGAGCACCCGCACCGCCGTGACCAGCTCGCGCAGGAGCACGCCCTCGGTGCGGCGGATGCGCTCGTCGCCGGCCAGCTTGCTGTCGACCACGTGGAGCTCGGCCAGCAGGGCCCGCTGGTCGGGGCGCACGAGGGCGGCCGCGACCACGAGGGGGCCGAAGTAGTCGCCCTTGCCCGACTCGTCGCTGCCCGCCGTGGTCCGCGGGGGGCCGTCCTCCTCGGGCAGCGGCGCGCGCGGGGGCGGGGCGGGCGCCGCGGACGCGCCCAGGAGGCCCGCGTGGCGGGCGAGGAAGGCCGAGAGGCCGCGCCCCTGCGCCACGAGCTTGCCGCTCTGGTAGAGCACCACGCTCACGTCCTCGCCCTGGGCGGCCCACCGGGCGTGGTCCACGGGCCGGAAGGCGAACGCGCCCCGCCCGAGCTCGCGGTAGAGGCGCTCGCCCTGCTCGCGCGTGAGCCGGGCCACGTGCGTGGCGCTCATTCCCATGGCGACCAAGCGAGGGGGAGGGCCCTTCGGAGGGCGAGACCTCTCCCGCGGACTGGCCTGCGAAGGGTCCCTGTGGACCGGGCCCAGGCAACCGGCGCGCTGGGCCGGTAGCGGAAGGCCGATGACGACGACGACGCGCCTGCGGCCTGCGCAAGGAGGAGGAAGCGGCCTGAGCGCCCGGCTCCAGCGCGCCGCACGTGCCTCGGGTCGCCCCTCTTGGTGGCGTTGGCGATCATTCCTCGCCCACCAGCTGGCGCAGGATCTCCGCGGCCTCGGTGCGCGGCTCCTGCAGGGGCGCGCGCTGGACGAAGTCGCGCACCACGGGGTCGGTGGAGGCCACCATCTCGTCGTAGGTGCCGGAGAAGACCACGCGCGCCCCGCCGGCCATCGGCGCCAGCATCGTGATCCGGTCGGCGATCACGCGCACGGACTCCATCTCGTGGGTGACGACCACGATCGCCATGCCGAAGGCCTTGTTCAGGTTGCGGATCAGCAGGTCGATGCCGCGGCCGATGCGCGGGTCCAGGCCCGCGGAGGGCTCGTCGCAGAACAGGACCTGCGGGTCGAGCGCGATGGCCCGCGCGAAGGCCGCGCGCTTCATCTGGCCGCCCGAGAGCTGGCTGGGCAGACGGTCCTCGAAGCCGGACAGCTGCACCAGCCCCAGCTTCATGCGCGTGGCGATGTCGATGATGCGCGGATCGAGGCGGGTGTGCTCCCGCAGCGGCAGCTTCACGTTCTCGCCCACGGTCAGCGAGCCGAACAGCGCCCCGGCCTGGTAGACCATGCCGATCCGGCGGTAGACCTCGTCGCGCTGGGCCTGCGGCGCGCGCAGCATGTCCACGCCCAGCACCCGCACCTCGCCGGAGACGGGGGTCAGGATGCCCAGCAGGCACTTGAGCAGGGTGCTCTTCCCCGAGCCGCTGCCGCCGAGGATCACGGCCACCTCTCCGCGCCGGACGGACAGGCTCACGCCGTTGAGCACCACCTGCTCGTCGTAGCGCACGACGAGGTCGCGCACCTCGACCACGACCTCCCGGGAGGCGGTCGGCGCCCCCTCGGGCTCGGCGGCGGGGTCGGGCTCGGCCATCCGCCGGAGTCTACCCGCCGCGGCGGTCGCCCGGCCCGCTCCCGCTCTCCCGAGGTGTCCTCGCTTGCTCCCCCAGCGCCCCGGTGTGCCTCAGTCCAACCTCCAGAGGGCAAAGGAGGACACTCCCGCCCTCCACCGGGATGGAGCCCCGCGACGCGGGTCGCTACGATGCCCGCGCCCCGAGGAGGTCGCCGCATGCCCCAGCTCAACGACGAGGTGTTCGCCGCCGCCCTGCGCCGCGCGATCGGGCTGGAGCGCAGCCCGGCGAGCCTGGAGGAGAAGCTCGCGCGCATCCCCGCGGTGGAGGCGCTGACCGACCTGCCTCCCGGGACGCCAGTCTGGGTGCGCGCCGACCTGGACGTGGCCGACCGCGACGGCGTGATCGGCGACGACCCGCGCCTGACCGGGTTGCACGCCACGCTGCAGCTGGGCCGCGAGCGCGGCTGGCGCAGCGTGGTCATCGGTCACCGCGGGCGGGCCCCCGACCTGACGCTCGAGTACGTCTACCAGAAGCTGCGCTCCACCGAGGCGGGCTGCGGCCCCTTCGTGAAGGACTGGTTCGACGAGCACGCCGAGACGCTCAGCGGCACCGCGGTCAAGGCCATCGAGAGCCTCAAGCCGGGGCAGTTCTGCGTGTTCGAGAACGTGCGGCGCTACGCCTTCGAGTGCCGCCTGTGGACGGCGACCCCCGAGGAGGTGGACGGCGTCGCCGACGACTTCGGGCGCCTGGCGCGCGCCTTCCGCCAGGGGGCCACGGTGTACGTGAACGACGCCATCGCCGCCTCGAACAAGGACTTCTCCTCCGCCGCGCTCCCCCTGGCGATGGGCAAGGTGGCGCTGGGCGTCTTCACGCGCCGCGAGCTGGCCGAGCACCTGGTGCGCGCGCGCGAGGCGGGCCTGGTCTCGTTCTCCGGCCTCAAGCTCGACAAGCTCAAGGACCTGCACGGCATCGTCAAGCGCGGCCGGGTCGAGATGCTCATCGCCGGCGGCAGCCTGGCCATGGCGCTGCGCAAGGCCCAGGGCGAGCTCGAGGGCCGCGAGGTGTCCATCGGCGCGGCGGGCGACGAGGCCCACACGGACGAGAAGGCCTACGTGCCGCCCTCGGCCGTGGAGCGCGCACGCCGGATGCTGGAGGACGCGCGGGCCAAGGGGGTCCAGGTCGTGCTGCCGATCGACTTCGTGCTCGACGACGGCCGCGTGGCGAGCGACATCCCCGCCGACGCCTGGCAGCTGGACGTGGGGCCGGCCTCGCGCCGGCTGTTCGAGGAGCGCGCGCTCGCCTGGGCGGCCACCACGCGCCGGCGGGCGGCGTTCCACAACGGCGTCCTGGGCAAGTTCGAGGACCGCACCTTCGCGGGCGGCACCGAGGCCATGATCGGCACCCTGCGCCGCCTGCAGGCCGCGGGCATCGCGGTCTACGTGGGCGGCGGCGAGGGCCGCGCGGCCCTGGAGCGCTACGGCCGCCTGGCCGACGTCGCCCACGCCTTCACGGCCGGGGGGACGATCCTCAAGTGCCTGGCCGACCAGCCCCTGCCCTTCATCGAGGCGCTCGCCGCGCAGTCGGGCGCCTGAGCCACAACGCCACCAAGACAGGCGATGCGAGGCACGTGCGGCGCGCTGGAGCCGGGCGCTCAGGCCGCTTCCTCCTCCTTGCGCAGGCCTTGAGGCGCGTCGTCGTCGT
>CAZPOZ010000275.1:0-4787 GCA_964588235.1 uncultured Planctomycetales bacterium | reverse complement strand
GCCCGCGGGAGGGCCGGGCCAGGCCAGCGCCCGGGCGATGGCCGCCTGCAGGGCGCGCAGCGCCGCCATGTCGGCCGCGGGCTCCCCGGCCAGCGTCGAGACGCCCTGCTCGACCCACGCCGGCTCCCCGGCCAGCCGGCTCCGGAGCGCCAGCCGGCCGTCGGCCTCGATCCTCAGGTGCAGCAGCAGCGGCGCATCGGGCTGGCGCACGAAGGCGGCGACGTCCGACCACGACGGAGGGGGCCTCGGAGGCGGCTCCTCGGCCACCGCGAGCCCCCCGAGGGCGGAGGCGACGATCCAGGTGCAGCTGGGGCGCAGGCAGGAGAGTCGGGGACGCACGGTCACCTCCGGGACCCGCCGACGGCGGGCTGGGCAGGGAAGGGAGAGACGGGAGCGGGCTCCCCGGGGGCGGCGCGGTCGGCCGGGGGCGGCCAGCCGCCGGCGAGCAGCACGAAGCGCGCGCCCCGCTGGGCCAAGCGCTGGATCAGGTCCGCGACCTCGCCGGACCGGACGTCGTCGGCCCCCGCTTCCGCCGGCGCGAGGCGCGCGCTCCACGGCGCGCCGGCCTCGAGCACGCGCGACAGCCTCGCCTCCAACCGGTCCAGCGACCCCGGCGCCAGCCGCCCGGGCTCGAGCCGGAGCAGGTCGAGGCGCGACGCGGGCGAGCGCGACGGGCCCGGAGCGTCCTCCTGCCGCACGACCACCGGCTGCAGCTCGTCCGGGGAGAGGGCGGCCTCCTCGACCCGCAGGTCGAGGCGCAGCGAGGCCGGCGACCCCGGCTCCACGCCCAAGGCCAGGGCGACCTCGAGGCCAGGCTCGAGCTCCAGGCGCTTGGTCCGGCAGGAGTCGGTGGGCAGCGTCACGCGCGTCCAGCCTCCGTCGGTGGCCCGCAGCCAGTAGGTCGCCACCTCGGACGGCCGGCCCGCGGCGCGCACGACGAGGCGGGTCGCAACGGACCAGACGAGGCCGGGCGGGAGACCCAGGAGGACCTCCTCCAGCGCCGGGGTCGAGCGCTCGACGCGGGCGTCGGCCAACGCCTGAAGCCCGTCCTCGAGGGCGCGCCCCGCTGCGCCCGCCCCCGGGCGGCCCGGGAGGAGCAGTCGCCAGCGGGTCTCGCCAGCCTCAGCGACGGTCAGGTGCAGGCGCGCCCCCTCGGCGGCGGGCAGCCCGGAGGGCGCGGCGTCCTCCGCGGCGGGAGGGGCCACGACCGGGCTGCACGGAGCGAAGACCGCCCCGGAGACGCCCGCGCCCAGCACCGCGAGCAGAGCCAGCTGACGCACGACCTGGGTCATGGCGTCCTCGGCGCCCGCGGGTCGTCGGGCCTGCTCAGTCTACCCCTTCCCCTCCCGGGCGCCCACCACCCGGTAGTCGGCGGAGGGCAGGACGAGCACGCGGCGCGGGTCGGTCGCGTCGTGCAGCACGCTCAGCACCGTGCCGGGCTTGGAGGCCACGGCCTGGTGGTGGGCGGGCACGCGGCGGGTCAGCTCCACCAGGGTCCCGTCGCGGGTCAGGAAGCGCACCCGCACGGTCGGGTACTCGTCGTCCCCCACGTAGTGCGACCGCTGCCCGGCGAAGAGCGACAGGACCTGGAGCAGCCCGGTGAGCAGGTTGAGCCCCAGGTGCTCGCCGACGGCCAACAGCTCGGCGGGGACCTCCTCGCCCGTGCGCATCAGCCTCCTGCGCCGCGTGCGGGCGAGCTCGATCGGGAGCAGGCTCAGGGCCAGCAGGCCTCCCGCGGTGCAGAGCGCCCACGCCCACGGGCGCGTGTCCGGCACGGGCCGGCCGGGGAAGGCGTGCGGGCGCTTGAGGCTGAAGGCCCCCCACCCGGCCAGCGCCGCCAGGACGAGCCACAGCCCGCGCACGACCCACGGTCCCGCGCGCACGCGCAGCCGCCGGGGCGCGGGAGGCAGGGTCGGGGTCCAGGCGGCCCGCAGGGCGTCCACCGTGGCCCCACAGGCGCTGCACTCGAAGGACCGCGGCGCTTCGGGACCCAGGCGGAACTTCCGCCCGCAGGCGGGGCAGGGCAGGACGGGTCGTTCGCTGCTCGGGTCCATGCGTCGGCGCTCCCGCCCGTGGCGCCCGCAGGGTACCCGACCCGGGCTTCCCGAACCGCTCAGCAACCCCGCTCGACGACGCGCAGGACGGTCACACCCGCCTGGGCGAAGGCGTGGAGGACGCGCAGCAGGTCGCGCGCCGGCACCGACGAGCCGGGGCAGCGCTCCACGACCACCTCCACCAGCACCTGGGACGTCGGGGGCGCCCCCGACCAGGCCTCGAGGAAGGCGCGGCGCGCGGCCTGCTCGCCCCCGGCCCCCTCCCCCGCCGGGGGCAGGATCGCAGGCAAGCCGAGCGGCGCGGGGGCAGGGGCGTTCGAGTCGCCCCACACGCGCAGCTCGTCCTCCTCGCGGAGCAGCGTGCGCGCTCCACCCGGGCCGCCCGCGCTCGACCGCAGGATCACCCGGCGGCGCAGGCCGCCCGCCTCGCCCCGGAGCCCGGCCTCCTCCCACGCCCGGGCCAAGCCGGGCGCCCACGTGACCATCGACCCGCCCCGCTCGTCGGCCACGCTCAGGCGCGCGGCGCCCGCGGCTGCGGCGACCAGCAGCGCGGCGGCGTCGGCCGCCGCCGCGTCCCCGTCCAGCAGCAGCACGAAGCTCGCGCCGCCGTCGCCGGCGGGGTCCGTCGGCGCTCCGGCCCCCGTCAGCGTGGCCACGACGCCCTGAAGGGCCGCGAGCTGCTCGACGCCCTGCGCCCCGACCAGGCTCCACAGGCCCTCGTCGTGCCACTCGCGCCCGGAGGCCGGGTCGACATGGTCGAGCCGCGCGGAGCCGTCCGCCCCGAGCGCGACCCGCACGAAGGCCCCCTCGGGCGAGGGGAACGTGGGCATGCCCACGGGCACGCGGTGCCAGCTCGCCTCTCCGTCCGCCGTGACGACCCGGAGCCGCAGCGCTGCGGCGCGCTCGCCCGCCCGTCGCGGGAAGGTGAGCGATCCGTCGGCGGCCACGGTCGCCTGGCTCACCCCCTCGAGCGACGGGACGGCGTCGGGGCCCCTCCAGACCAGCGCCAGCGTGCCGCGCGCCCCCGCCGGGAACGGGCCCGGGAGCCGCAGCGTCTGGATCTCGACCGTGTGGAGCCCCGGGTCGAGCCCGCCCAGGTGCAGCGCAGCGCCGTCGAGCGCAGCCTCCACCGCGGACGCCGGCGAGGCGCCGTCCGCGGCCCCGGGCCGCCGGTGCCAGCTCAGGCGCACCACGCAGCCGTGCGCGCCTGGCAGCGACTGCGTGCCGTCCCAGCCGTCGGCGTACGTGCGGGTGAGGGCGAAGGGGGGCTGCGCCGGGGCCTCTCCCGGAGCGCCGGGGGGCGCGGGCGCACCCGCGGGCGCCTCGGCGTAGGGCAGGGAGGCGGCCACGCTGGAGGTCGACGACCTCGGCAGCACGCCTTCGAGCCTGAGCTCGACGGCGCCCCGCGCGCGGTCGGCCAGGTCGGCGGGCGCCGGGCCCAGGGCCACGGCCTCCACGAGCCGCCCCAGCGGTCCCCGCGTGACGCGCACGCGGCAGCGCTGCCCGCTCAGGGCCTTCGAGCCCAGGTCGAGCCGCGCCCCGCCCGGGATCTCGAACTGCTGCAGGCACAAGGCCCGGGCCAGCGCCTCAGGCACGACCGCCGGAGCCCCGAGCGACGGCACCATGCGGGCCACGACCGTCGCCTCCACCGAGCCGTCCGGCGAGGCCAGCGTCACCTCCAGCAACGCCCCCAGCGACTCCGTGGGCAGGGCCAGCATCGCCGCCAGGGGCGCGCCCAGCAGCACCTCGCCGCGTTCGGGCAGCCGGCCGGTGGTCCACTCGCGGGGGCCGGTGGAGGCCTCCGGGTCGGCGTAGACCCAGCGCTGCACGGCCCCGCCGGAGACCAGGGGCGGCTCGAAGGTGGTCGTGAGGCGGGGGGGGAGAGGGCGAGGGCCGCCCTCCGGGGTCCACTGCACCGCTTCCTGCAGGCGCTGCGGGTTGCCGCGCGCGGAGTCGTAGGGCAGGGTCTCGCCCAGCGTGTCGAGGTCCGGCCGGTTCGCGGCCCGGGCCGCCTCCAGCTGCACGGCCGGCGGCGGCGCAACGACCTGGGTGGCCCGGGCCGCCTGCGGCTCGCCGGCGCGCGGGCCCTCCGACGTGGCCTCGGGCGTGGTCCCGCGTCCCTGCCAGAGCGCCAGGCCCACGCCGCCGAGCAGCACGGCGGCGAGCGCCGAGAGGGCGAGCGGCCAGGGCACGAGCCGCGGCTCGGCCGGCCCGGCCGCGCGCGCCCGGCGCGCCCGGCGCAGGAGCCTCCGCGCGAGGCCCGGCGCGGGGGCCAGGGGCGACCACGCTGCGCGCAGCGCGTCGAGCTCCGCCCGCAGGCGCCGAGCCTGTGCGGCGCAGGCGGGGCACGCGCTCAGGTGGGCGAGGTCTCCCGCCTCGTCAGGCTCGCCGGCCTCGAGGCCGGGCAGGCGCTCACGGACTCCGGGGCACGCGTTCACGGCGACTCCTCTCCCCGCAGGCGCGCGAGCGCGCGGCGGAAGGTCCGGTCCACGCTGCTCTTCGAGGTGCTGAGCAGCTCGGCGATCTCGCGGAAGGGCAGCTCGGCCACCAGCCGGAGCCAGCACACCAGACGCTCGTCCTCGGGCAGCCGCGCCAGGCTCGCCTCGGCGCGCTCCACGGGGTCGTCGGGGGGCGGCGCGACCGCGGCCCGCCCCGGCGCCGGGCCGGCACGGGCCTGCACGCGGCGGCGGCGCAGCCGGTCCACGAAGGCGTGGCGCAGGATCGTGCGCAGCC
>CAZPOZ010000274.1:0-4790 GCA_964588235.1 uncultured Planctomycetales bacterium | reverse complement strand
ACGACGCGCCTGCGGCCTGCGCGAGGAGGAGGAAGCGGCCTGAGCGCCCGGCTCCCGCGCGCCGCACGTGCCTCGCGTCGCCTACCTTGGGGGCGTTGCGCATGACCCTGCTCTCGCCCGAGGCCCGCGGCTACCTGGACCGCCTGGCCGACCTGCTCCCCCCCGCCGAGGCCGCCCGCGTGCGCCGGGAGGTCGAGGCCCTGATCCTGGACCGGGCCGAGGCCGAGGGGGCCGCGGGGGTGCCCGGCGAGGAGGCCGAGCGCCGGGCCGTGCGGCACCTGGGCCCGCCGGAGGCCCTGGCCGACCGGCTCAGCGAGGCGCCGCTCGTCGTGGGCAGCGCCACGCGCCGGGCCTTCACCCGCTGGCTCGTGGTGCTCACCGTCGGGCATCTGCTGCTCTCGATCCTGCTCACCGTGGCCCGGGCCGAGGGGCCCGCCCTGCCGGGCCTGCTCTTCCCGCTCCCGCGGACCCCGTGGAGCGCGACGCTGAGCTCGGCGCTGGCCGTGGTGCTGATCGACGTGGGGCTCCTCTTCCTGCTGTTCGCCCTGCTCGGGCCCCGGGGCGCCTCGGCGCGGCTGCCGGCGCTCTCGCTCACGCCCGCCTGGAACCGGCCGGACGCGGCGCGCACGCTGGTGCTGGCCGCCCTGCTGGCCCTGCTGGCGCACCCGCTGCGGGACGTGGTGTTCAGCGTGCACCAGCGCGGCGCGAGCCACCCGTTCCTGGCGCCCGACCTCCTCGTCCTGCTGCCGCTGCTCGACCTGCTGCTCGGGCTCGTGGCGCTCCGGGCCCTGCTCACCCTGCTGCGGCGCCCGAAGGCCGCGCTGGCCGCCGACGCGGCCGCGGCCGCCGCGGGGATCGTGCTGCTGGTGCTGGCCTCGACGCGCTCCGAGCTGGTGCGGCTGCCGCCGCACGTGCTGGGCGCGGAGGCGGCGCAGGTGCTCGGCGACGTGGTCACGCGCGCCTTCCTGGTGGTCTTCGTGGGGGCCGCGCTGCTGCTGGCCGTGCGCCTGGCCCGGCGCGTGCTGGGCCTGAGGCGGGCGTGGGCGGACGGGCCCCCGGGTGGGGCTGGCGGCCCCTGACCGGCCCGGTACAACGTCGTTCGACGCGCCCCGGGCGCGACCGGAGCCCCGCATGGCCGCCCGCCGCCCCCGCAAGTCCGTGCTCGTGGCCCTGAAGGTGGACGCCGAGACGGCCGCCGCGCTCGACGCGCTGCCCAACCGCAGCGAGTTCATCCGCGAGGCGCTGCGCGCGCGGCTGGACGAGGCCTGCCCGCTGTGCAGCGGCAGCGGCCGTCGGCCGGCGCTGGCCACGTCCCACGCGCCCGGCCGTCGCCACCTGCACGCGCTGCCCCGCGCGCGCTGCGGCGACTGCGGCCGCGAGAGCCCGGTGGTGCTGGAGGGCGCGCTGCGCGACCGGCTCGACGCCGCGCGCGAGCTCGACCGCCTGCGGCTGTTCCTCTCCTTCGGCGACTTCTTCTGCCCGGCCTGCTTCGCCCGCAGCGCCGAGTGCGACCGCTGCGGGCACCGGATCGCCGGCACCTCGCCCGCCCGCGAGCGTCATGCCTGCGCCCGCTGACCCGCAGGGCCCCCCGGCGCTCCGGGTCGAGGGGCTCGAGCGCTGGTTCGACGACCCCGAGGGCGGGCGGCTGCTGGCGCTCAGGCTCCCGCGCCTGGTGCTGCCGCGGGGCGGGCGCCTGGCGGTCACGGGCGAGAGCGGCAGCGGCAAGACCACCCTGCTGCACCTGGTGGCCGGCCTGCTGCCGGTGAGCGCGGGCCGCATCGAGGTGGCCGGCCAGCCCATGACGGGGCGCTCCGAGGCGGCCCGGGACCGGCTTCGGGCCGAGCACCTGGGCTACCTGTTCCAGGCCTTCCACCTGCTCCCCGGGCTCACGGCGCTGGAGAACGTGACCCTGGGCATGACCTTCCGGCCCCGCCGCGGCCTCGCTCCGCGGGCGGCCGCGCGGCAGGCCCTGGAGCGGGTGGGCCTCTCCGACCGGCTCCACCACCGGCCCGGGCAGCTCTCCACCGGGCAGCAGCAGCGCGTGGCCATGGCCCGCGCGCTGGCGGGGCATCCCACGCTGGTGCTGGCCGACGAGCCCACGGCGAGCCTGGACCGCGCGCGGGGGGCGCAGGCCCTGGACCTGCTCGTGGCCTTCGCCGAGGAGGTGGGCGCGGCGCTGCTCGTGGTCAGCCACGACCCCGAGGTGCTGGCCCGCTTCCCGGAGCGGCTGACCCTGGAACGGCCCGCCGTCGGGACCCGATCGTGAGCCTGCTGCACCTCGCCTGGCTCGGGTTGCGGCGCCGGCCGCTCTCCAGCGCGCTCACGGCGCTCTACGTCGGGCTGGGCACGGCCCTGGCCCTGCTCGTCGTCGTGGGCCGCGACTCCACCGAGCGCTCCTTCAGCGGGGCCGCGCGCGGCTACGACCTGCTCCTGGCCCCCACCCACGGCTCGGGGCTCCAGGCCACGCTCTCCACGTTGTTCTTCGTGGACGCGCCGGCGGGCACCCTGCCCTTCGAGGTGCTCGGGCGCGTGCGGGCCGACCCGCGCACGCGCGTGGCCGTGCCCTACGTGCTGGGCGACTCGTTCCTGGGCCACCGCGTGGTGGGCACGACCAGCGACCACTTCCGCGTGCTCTCCGACGCGTCCGGGCGGCCCCTGGGCGAGGGCGTGACCGGCCGGCTCTTCGCCGACGGCGAGGCCTTCGAGGCGGTGATCGGCAGCCTCGTGGCCCGCAAGGCGGGCCTGGCGCTGGGCGACGCCGTGCAGGTGACGCACGGCATCGTCGGCGCGGCCCACGTGCACGCCGAGCGCTGGACCGTGGTCGGCATCCTGCGTCCGACGGGCACGCCGCAGGACCGCGCGATCTTCATCCCGCTGGAGACCTTCTACGACATCGAGGGTCACGCGGAGCCGGCCGCGCCGGCCGCGGGCGGCGGCGCGGCCCCGGCGCCCGCGGAGGCGGGGCACGCCGAGCGACGGCTCTCGGCGATCGGGCTCAGGCTCACGACGCCCGCGCTGCGCATCCAGGTGTTCGACGAGCACCGCCGCGGGACGAAGGACGCGCAGCCCGTGATGCCCCACGACGAGGTCTTGAAGCTGCTCACGACGGTGGTCGAGCCGGTCCACCGCGGCTTCCGCTGGATGGCGGCGCTGGTGCTGCTCGTGGGCGGCCTGGGCATCCTCGTGGGCCTGTCCAACGCGCTCCAGGGGCGGCGGCGCGAGATCGCCGTGCTGCGGGCCCTGGGGGCGCGGCCGCTCCACGTGTTCGGCGTGCTGTTGCTCGAGTCGGTGCTGCTGTGCCTGCTGGGCGGCGGCGTGGGCCTGCTGCTGGGCCACGGCGCCGTCGCCGCCCTGGCCCCCGCCGCGCTGACCGAGTACGGCGTGCGCCTGAGCGCCGAGCCCTGGCCGCTGGACGCGTTCTTGCTGCTGGGCCTTGCGGGGCTGGGCGTGCTGGTGGGGCTGTGGCCCGCCTGGCGCGGCCTGCGCACGCCGGTGGCCTCGAACCTGACCGCCGTCGAGTGAGGGGCCGCGCGGGCGAGCGCGCGGGAGGGCGGGGTGCGCGGTAGAGTGAGGGGCGGAGGTGCCCGATGACGCCCCGGCTGCGCACGTCGCTGCTCGTGACCGCCTCGCTCGGCTTCGGCGGCCTGCTCGGCTACGGCGTGGGGGTCTCGCGCGCCGCGGAGGGCGCCGCGCCCGCGCGGGCGCCGGGCGTGTTCGGCGGCACGGGGCCGCTGGGGCTCCCGGGCAGCGGCGTGCCGGCGGGGCTGCCCCCCCTGCCCCCCGGGGTCACCGTGGACGCCAACGGCGTGATCAAGGGCATCGACCGCACCACCGCGCCGGGGACGAAGCCGCTGGAGTGGGAGACGCTGCGCGCCACCCTCTACTCGCAGGCGGTGGGCCTGAGCGACCTGCCCGAGGGCGTGCGCGCGGTGGACGGCCAGCGGGTCACGATGGTGGGCTTCCTGCAGCCGCTGTACGAGTTCGAGGACATCCACCAGTTCGCCCTCGTGGGCAGCCACTGGTCGTGCTGCTTCGGGCAGTCGCCGGGCATCAACGGCGTGGTGAACGTCACCCTGGCCGAGGGCCGGCCCGGCCTGCCCAACACGATGGAGCCGCTGCGCGTGGTGGGCACCTTCCGGGCGAAGGAGACGAAGGAGGAGGGCTGGCTGATCTCGATCTTCTCGATCGACGACGCCGAGGTGGAACCGCTGCGCTGAGCGGCGCGGGCGCGCCGCGGCGGGCGTCAGTCGCGCACGCGCCGCGCCGCCTTCACCCAGGCCACGCCGGCGGCCGCCAGCCCGAGGGCCACCCACAGCTCGGCGTCGGCGAGCGAGGCGCGCCCGTTGGCGGCGCGGAACATGACGCGGAAGAGCAGCACGGTGACCGCGATGGCGAGGCCGCCGGCGCAGGCCTTGCGGACGGTGTCGGCCAGACGCGGGGACAGGCTCAGCATCGCGGGGTCCTACGCGTTCACCCGGAGCAGCAGGCCCGTGAGGTAGCGGCCCTCGGGGGCGGTGAGCGACCAGGGGTGGTCGGGGCCGGCCGTGAGCTCGCGCAGCACGCGTGCCTCGGCGCGGCACTCGCGCGCCGCCGATCGCGTCAGCTCGACGAAGTCCTCGCGCGCCAGCCGCCCGCTGCAGGTGAAGGTGGCCAGCAGGCCGCCGGGCTTGACGCGCGTGAAGGCCCGCACGGCCAGCTCGCGGTAGCCCTTGAGCGCGGCGCCCGGCGGCCCGCGGCGCGGGAACAGGCTGGGCGGGTCGAGCACCACGACGTCGAACGCGCGCTCCGCG
>CAZPOZ010000273.1:0-4803 GCA_964588235.1 uncultured Planctomycetales bacterium | reverse complement strand
CTCCAGGCGCACGGTGATGCGCCGGGCGCCGGCGTCGAGCGCGTTCTCGACCAGCTCCTTCACCACCGATGCGGGCCGCTCGACGACCTCGCCGGCCGCGATCTGGTTGACGACGTGCGCGGGGAGGACGCGGATGGTGCCCACGGAGCGAGGTTACGGGCGCGGTGGGACGGCGGCCGGCGAGGCCAGCGCGACCACCAGCCTCGAGAGGGCCACGTCCGCAGGGACCTGACCCGACTTCACGCCCAGCTCCGCCTCGAGGAAGGCCCCGTGCCGGGCGAGCCAGGCCCGGGGATCGCGCCGCGTGCGGGCGAGGTGCGCGGCCCCGAGGAAGGCCGGCAGGCCCGCGGCGCGCACGAGGGCCTCGTCGCCCTCGCCCTGGGCCCTGAGCTCGGCCCCCAGCAGCACGCGGCGGTACCCGGCCAGGAGGGCGCCCACGAGCAGGGGGAAGAGGGCGTCGGGCCGGCTGATCGGCAGGCCCCGCGGGTCGGTCAGGCCGTCGCGGAAGGCGCCCTCGAGCCTGTCCGCCGCCTCCGCCAGCCGGCCGTCCAGCACGGCGTCCACCAGCGGCCAGACCTCGCCCTCGCGCTGCCCCTGGAAGCAGGCGTCCAGGTCGGCGGCCTCCACCGCGGGCCGCGCCCCCACGTAGACCGCCAGGGTCTCCAGCGCCCGCTCGAGGTCGCTCAGGTCGGACCCGACGCGACGCGTGAGCGCGTGCGCCTCGGGCAGGCCCAGGCGCTTGCGGTGGGCCGCGCGTGCCCGGGCCACCAGATGCCGGGCCAGCTCGTGCTCGTGCTCGGCCGCCCCCCGCTCCCAGGGGCCGGGCGCGTCGTACGGGGCGCGGCAATCCACCAGCAGCGCCCCGGCCTTGGCCAGGGTCGCGACCGGGACGGCGCCCTTGCCCTTGACCGGCCGGCCGGTGGACAGCACCAGCAGCGAGCCGGGGATGGCTGCCTCGAGGGCGGGCAGGGCCAGGTCGAGCAGGGGGCTGCGCGAGCGCTTCGGGCCCGCAGCGGCCCCCGCCGGCGCGGCGCCTTCCTCGGCCTCCGGCGCGGGGACGTCCTCTCCCGCCTCCTCGGCCTCCTCGGAGGCTCCGCCGCCCCGGGCCTCCGGATGCTCCACGACCACCACGCGCCCCTGGCCGAAGAGCGAGCCCGAGCGCAGCTCCTCGACGGCGGCGGGCACGCGCTCGCGATCGGCGGGGTCGCGGGCGGAGAGGCGCAGCAGGCCCCCGCCCGGATCGCCCTCCGGGAAGACGCGGGCGATCAGGGCCCGGGTGGCGGCCTCACGGAACCAGCGTTCGGCCCCGGCCAGCACGACCACGGGCGGCGGCTCGAGCGTGGCCGCCCGCTCGAGGAACGCGGAGGCGGAGATCGGGGCGGGGGCGCCGTCGCGGGCCTTGGCCATGGAGGCATCGTCCCACGCGGCCCCCCCGGGCGGCGCCCCCGTTCAGGCGCCGTGCGGCCGCCGCGCCACCAAGGCCACCTGCCGGGCGAAGTCCAGACCCAGCAGGCGGAAGAGCCAGCCGAACAGGTAGCGGCGCAGCAGCTTGCGCAGCACGGCGTCGTGGTAGACGCGCACCAGCCGGGTGACGCGCAGGCCCGCCCGCTCCACGTAGCCGCCCAGCTCGTCGTAGCACAGCGGCGTGACGTGCGAGGCGTCGCGCAGCACGTCGGGCGGGTAGTAGACGTTGGGCGTGGAGAGCACCAGGCACCCCCCGGGCTTCACGCGCGCCGCCAGCGCCGCGAGGAAGCCGTCCAGGTCGCCGCGCTCCACGTGCTCCACGACCTCGAGGGCCGCCACGACCTCGTAGGTCCCCGGCACCTCCTCCAGGCTCCGGTGGTCGTGCGCGCCGGCCGGGTCGGGGTCGGCCGAGACGTAGGCCAGCGCGGGCCGCTCCCGGGCCAGGAGCTCGCCCAGCGCGCGCCCGCCGGCCCCCACCTCGAGCAGCGTGCCCGCGGCGGGCGCCTCCGACAGCAGCAGCGCGGTCAGGCGCCGCACGACCGGCAGGTCGTGGATGCGCCCGAAGCGCCCCTCGACGGCCTTGCGGGCGCGGTACTGCTCGGACCAGGACGGGACGGGCGCCACGGGGCGAGAGCCTACCCGGCGAGCGCGTCCACGAGCCCCGCCGCGCCCAGGACCAGCGCCACCAGGCCGTTGAGGGGCAGCAGCGAGGCCTGCGCGCGCCGCGCGTCGTCCGCGCGCGCCAGGAGGTGGGCGCGCAGCAGCAGGGCCGCCGCCAGCGCCACGGCCCCCGGCCAGGCCCGGACGAGCCCGGCCCGGGCGCCGGTCAGGAGGAACAGGGCCAGGCAGACCCCGTGGAGCACGGCGGCCACCGTCAGCGCCCGCGCCACCCCCAGGCGCGCGGGGATCGAGTGCAGCCGCAGCCGCCGGTCCACCTCGGCGTCCTGGCAGGCGTAGATCACGTCGAAGCCCGCGACCCAGCAGGTGACGGCGGCCCCCAGCAGCGAGGGCAGCACGAGGTCGCCCACGAGGCCCCCGGCCCCGGCGACCCACGCGCCCAGCGGGGCCAGGCCCAGGGCGAGGCCCACCCCCAGGTGGGCCAGGGCGGTGAAGCGCTTGAGGAACGAGTAGCCCAGCAGCACCAGCAGCACGACGGGCGAGAGCAGCAGGGCGGTGCGGTTGAGCTGCGCGGCGGCGAGCACGAACAGGCCCACGCAGACGGCGGTGAGCAGGGCGGCGTAGCGCACGCTCAACGCGCCCGTGACCAGGTGCCGGCCGGCCGTCCGGGGGTTCTGCGCGTCCAGGCGCCGGTCGGCCATGCGGTTCACGGCCATCGCGGCGCTGCGCGCGGCGACCAGGGCCAGCAGGACCCAGCCCAGCACCCCGGCACGCGGCCACCCCCCCGAGGCCAGCACGAGGGCCAGGAGCGCGAAGGGCAGCGCGAACACGCTGTGGCTGAAGCGCAAGAGCTCGAGGGTGCGGCGCAGGGTGAGCAGGGCCCCGGGCACGCGGGCCTCAGGACCAGCGCTTCACGAGCTCGACGGCCACGCCGAGCCGGTCGCAGACCTTCTGCACGACGAAGTCCACCGCCTCCGCGAGCGAGCGCGGACGGTGGTAGAAGCCGGGGGAGGCGGGCAGGATCGTGGCCCCCGCGGCGGACAGGCGCGTGAGGGCGCGCAGCTGGATCGTGGAGAGCGGCGTCTCGCGCGGCACGAGCACGAGCGTGCGCCGCTCCTTGAGGGCCACGTCGCACAGGCGCTCGAGCAGGTTCGTGGAGGCCCCCACCGAGGCGCGCCCGATCAGGCCGGTGCTGGCCGGGCAGATCACGTAGCCGTCCATGCGGAAGGAGCCGGAGGCCACGTCGGCGGCGACGTCGTCGGGCCGACGGTAGCGCACGCGCGCGGCGGCCTCCGGGCCGAACAGCCGCGCGAGGTCGGGGGCGGCCACGTCGCAGGGCAGCCCCAGCTCGGCGGGGAAGAGCTTCTCCAGGGTGCGGCTGAGCGTGAGCGTGACCTCGACGCCCGCGCCCACCAGCACCTGGACGAGCCGCTGGCCGTAGACGGTGCCGGAGGCGCCGGAGATGCCGACGGCGATGCGCATCGGGGGCACTGTAGCGGGGCCTCCCCGCGGGTCGCGCGCCGGCCGGGGAGCCGGCTGCGCCCGCGCCCCCGTAGCATCCCCCGGATGAAGCACGGCCCCCTCCGAAGCCTGCGCGCGCTGCTCGAGCTCCTCGGGTCCCGAGGGCAGCTGGCGGTGGTCGACGCCGAGGTCGACGCCCGCCTGGAGGTGGCCGAGATCCACCGCCGGGTGATCGCCGCGGGCGGCCCCGCGCTGCTCTTCCGGCGCGTGAAGGGCTCCGACTTCCCGCTGGTCACGAACCTGTTCGGCACGGCCGAGCGCGTGGCCTGGGCTTTCGGCGACCGCCCGCGGCGCTTCCTCGAGCGCCTGGTGGAGGCGGCGCACACCCTGGTGCCCCCGAGCCTCTCCGGGCTGTGGTCGTTCCGGGACCTGGCCTGGCAGGGCCTGCGCGTCGGGCTCAAGACGGTGCGGCGCGGCCCCCTGCTCGAGGTGGAGGAGGCCCCCGACCTCGGGCGCCTGCCGGCGACGACCTCGTGGCACGGCGACGGCGGGCCCTTCCTGACGCTGCCGCTGGTGCTCACGCAGCATCCCCTCAGCGGCAAGCCCAACCTGGGCATGTACCGGATGCAGCGGCACTCCCCCACGACCACGGGGATGCACTTCCAGATCCACAAGGGCGGCGGCTTCCACCTGTTCGAGGCCGAGCGCCTGGGCCGCGACCTGCCCACCACCGTGCTCCTGGGCGGGCCTCCCGCGCTGATCCTGGGCGCCATCGCCCCCCTGCCGGAGGACGTGCCCGAGCTCCTGCTGGCGAGCCTGGTGCTCGGCGAGCGCCTGCCCGTCTGCCGCTCCCGCGGCCCGCACCCCCTGCCGGTGGAGTGCGAGGTCGCCCTGCTGGGACGCGTGCGCGCCGGCGAGCGGCAGCCCGAGGGGCCCTTCGGCGACCACTACGGCTACTACTCGCTCCGTCACGACTACCCGGTGCTCGAGGTGGACGCGGTGCTCCACCGGAAGGACGCCATCTGGCCGGCCACGGTGGTGGGCAAGCCGCGCCAGGAGGACTTCTGGATCGGCGAGTACCTCCAGGAGCTGCTCTCGCCCCTGTTCCCGGTGGTCATGCCCGGCGTGCGCGACCTGTGGAGCTATGGCGAGACGGGCTTCCACAGCCTGGGCGCCGCGGTGGTCAAGGACCGCTTCGGCCGCGAGGCCATGCAGCACGCCTTCCGCATCCTGGGCGAGGGCCAGCTCGCGCTCACGAAG
>CAZPOZ010000272.1:0-4821 GCA_964588235.1 uncultured Planctomycetales bacterium | reverse complement strand
GCAGCACGCGCGTGGCCTGCATGTCCTCCATCCACTCGCGGTAGGCGCGCTTCTCGCGGACGAGGAAGTCGGCCTCGACCTGGTCGTGGCGGGCGCGGTTGGCCGCCATCTGCAGGTCGCGGGCCTTCGTGTTGTCGGGCTGCACGTCGAGCACCTTGCCGGCGTAGTGCTCGGCGAGCTCGAACTGGTTGCGGTAGAAGGCCTCCACCCCGGCGCCCATCCACGACTCGAGGCGCTCCTGCTCGCGCAGCAGCCGCTCCTCCTCGGTCTTGGCCATGTCGCGCAGGGCCTCCTCGGTCGCGTTCTCGCGATCGACGCGGGCGGCGTCCTCCTTGGCCATGCGCGCGTCGCGCAGGCCGCCCTCGGCGTCGCTCTTCAGGTCGCGCCAGTCGATCGAGTAGGGGCTGGCGTTCATGATGAACAGCGCCTGCTCGAACGACTCGATGGCCTCGTCGTAGCGGCGGCCCTGCAGGTGCATGCGGCCCATGCTCACCTGCTTGGCCGCGGTCGTGCGCTGCTCGTCGATGCGCACCTGCACGGTGTCGCGGGCCTCCTCGAGCAGGCCGGCCGAGGACGCGCTGCGGCGGCCGAGGTAGGCCTGCACGTCGCGCAGCTCGCTGCGCACCTCGCGGTTGCTGGGCTCGAGGGCCAGCGCCTCCTCCAGCAGCCGCTCGGCGTCCTGGTACTGCACGTTGCGGATGTGCTGGCGGGCGGCGTCGAGCTTCTGCCGCACGAGGAAGCGGGTCTTGTCCTGCTCGAGGGCCGCCTGCATGGAGGCGGCGCCCAGGGTCTCCCCGGCGGCCGGATCCAGCGCCCCGCCCGACGGGGCGGGCATCGACGCCGGCGCGCCGGCGTCCACCAGCACGACCGCGTCGGCGGCCGCCGCCCCGCCGCCCGAGGCGGAGGACGGCTGCGCCACGATCGCGCGGCGGCCACGGCAGCCGGCTGCGGGCAGCGCGGCGGCGGCGATGGCGAGGGCGGTGAGCGAGAGAACTCGGATGTTCCTGGGCATGGAGATGACCGGCTCCGATGGCGGGCAGACGTGGCCCCCGAGGCCGAATGGCGCCTCGGGCGCGGGAACGCAGACCCTCCCAGGCCTGCGCCCCCCCTGCCGTGGCGGGGAAGATCACCCGAGCGGAGTCACGGTCATGTCATAACCCGCGCTCGGATCTCGGGGTTACGACGCTCGGCACCGGGGCCGGGGAGGCCCAAGGCCATGCCTCCGTCACGGGCCGCAGGACCCGCTCGGGGAGCGCCGGGACGGGGTCAGCGGCAGGGCGCTTCGAGCGTGCGGCGTTCGGCAGGTGTTCGTGCGAGGGCCGCGGCCTGCTGCGCCGCGGCCCGGGCTTCCGGCGCCTGACCCAGGGCCTCGTGCAGGCACGAGATCAGCTTCCACAACAGCGCGCTGCGCGGGATGCCCCGGCCCAGCTCGTTCAGGCGTGCCAGCATCTCGGCCTCGCGGCCACGGGCACGCACGCCGCACAGGCGCGTCAGGGTCTCCGCGTCGCGCCGACCGGCGTCGAAGGCCTGGCGGTAGGCCCGCTCGGCCTCGGCCAGCGCCGGCTCCACCTCGTCGGCCCGGCCGGCGGCGTCCGCCTCGGAGGCGCGCGCCTCGGCGACCAGCCCGGCGACGAACAGCAGCTCGGGGTTCGTCGGGTCCTCCGTCCGCATGCGCTCCAGCCGCGGCGCCAGGGTGCGCAGCGCGCCGGGCCGGGGATCGGCGACGAGCGTCCGCAGCGCGATGCGCGCCTGGTCGAGGAAGGGCACGCCGTGGATCGCCAGGTAGGGATCGCGCAGCGCACCGTTGGCCTCCGGGCTCAGGAAGGGCTCGATCGACCCGGCCGAGCCGTACCCTCCCGAGCTGG
Source organism: uncultured Planctomycetales bacterium (assembly GCA_964588235.1). Classification (GTDB taxonomy): domain Bacteria; phylum Planctomycetota; class PLA2; order PLA2; family JAEUHO01; genus CAZPOZ01. The sequence continues at coordinate 2,956 of CAZPOZ010000272.1, read as the reverse complement.
CCCCCGGGGCCATGCGCCCGGGCTGCTCGCCCGCCTTGTAGCGTCCGAGCGCCTCCACCAGCGCCGGCTCGGCGGAGGTCACGCGCGTGAGCGCCGTCTGGGGCTGGCCCGGCGGGGCGGGCGTCAGCCAGCCGGCGCGGTCGCGCCCGGCGTCCACCAGGGTCCCGGCGGGGCCCGTCGCGGCGACCAGCTGTGCCCAGCGGAAGCGGTGATGCGCGTACAGCGTCTCCGCCACCCGGACGCGGGCGGCCGGGGCGGGGGCGGCCAGCAGGTCCAGGGCCGTCGAGCCCGCGGGCGAGAACGGCAGGCCGGCGAGCGCGGCCAGCGTGGGCGCGGCGTCGGCCAGCTCCACGGGGTCGGACCGCAGGCCGGCAGCCAGCCCCGGCGCCCGGAGCACGAAGGGCACGCGCAGGACCGCGTCGCCCAGCAGGTGCCCGTGCGTGGCCTCCCCCAGCTCGTCGAGCATCTCCCCGTGGTCGCTCACGACCAGCAGCGCGGCGTCCGCCCGCCCCTGCGCGGCCAATCCGTCCAGGAGGGCGCCGAGCGCGTCGTCGGCGCTGCGGACGTCGGCCAGGTACCCCGCCCGGCGTGAGGGCGCCGCGGCGTAGGGGGCGTGCGGCTCGAAGAGGTGCACCCAGAGCAGCACGCGCGCGTCGGGGCCCGCCGTGCGCAGCCAGGACAGCGCGCGCCCCACCGTCTCGGGGCCCGATCGTTGGGGCACCTCGCCGGGGCCGGGGGGGCTGAAGGGGCCGTCGTCGTAGGCCTCGAAGCCCTGGTCGAGCCCGTGCAGCGCGGCCAGGGGCTCGGCCGAGACGAAGGCGCCCGTGCGCCACCCGGCCGCCCGGAAGGCCTCCGGGAGCAGGGGGAAGCCGCGCTCCCCGCCGGAGCCGAGCCGTCCGAAGGCGTTCAGCCGCACGCCGCTCACCGCCGGCGAGAGGCCGCTGAGCAGGGTCACGTGCGCGGGCAACGTGAGCGGCACCGGCGTGCGTGCGTCCAGGAAGGTGAGGCCCTGGCGCGCCAGCGAGTCCAGCCGCGGGGTGGGCGACGGGGCTGCTTCGGCCAGCCCCTGGTACGCGCCCACGGCGTCCCGGCGCAGCGTGTCGATCGTCACGAGCACGATCGTGCGCGGCACCTCCCGCGGCGCGCGGCAGGCGCGCGACCCGAGCAGGAAGGCGCCCGCCGCGGCGGCAGCCAGGGCCAGGAGCAGCAGGCCGCGGCGTCGGCCGGGGGAGGACATGGGGGCGGAGCCTACTGCCGCCGACGGCGGATGCCGTCACCGTCAGGTCCGGCGGGGGGACGCCGGGCGCCGCCAGCGGCGGGGCCCGGACGCCCCACCGCCGCGCGCCCTCGGGGGCGCCTCACCCGCTCAGTTGTCGAAGTCCCAGCCGCCGCCTTCCTTCTTCATCTGCGGGGCGGCCGCGCCCTCGAAGTTGACCTGGGTCATGCCCGTGGCCAGGAAGGCGTCGAGCACGCGCATCACGTCGCCGTGGGGCACGAGCTGACCGTCGGGGAAGGGGGTCTTGATCTCGCCCTTGACCTCCGGGTGCTTGCCCTGGGCGGCCCAGGCATCGGCGATCGCGTTCTCGATCTGCTTCATGACCTTGTCTTCGGCCTTCAGACGCTCCGCCTCGGCCTCGCCCTCCTTGGGCCAGGGGCCCTTGGGCAGCTCGACGGTGAGCGTCTCGCCCACGCGGATGCGGGTGAACTGCTCGGACTCGGCCTTGTCGCGGTTCTTGCGGAAGAGCTTGACCGTGATCTCGGTGAAGGGCTGGATCGCGGCCGGAGAGGAGGCCTGCCCGCGGTCCTTCGGCAGGTTGCTCTCGAAGCGCTTGTCGATCGACTTGAAACGGAGGGTGAGCATGAAGAACACGATCAGCTGGAAGCAGATGTCGATCATCGGCGTCATGTTCAGCTGCGAGTCTTCGCCCTGATCCACCTTGCGTGCCATGGGGGTTCCTTTCCGGGTCGGACGGAAGCCGCTCTACTGACCCGCCGGCTTGTCTTCGGCCGCGGGCTGCTTGACGCTGAAGTAGACCTTGTACATCTTGATCTGACGGCTCGAGGCCGTGGCGATGATCCACTGCGCGTAGCGCCACAGGGCGGCGCGGTCGGCGTGGATCTGGACGGCGATCTTGCTGTGGCCGTCGGCCTCCTTCGTGTTGTGCAGCGCGTCCGGGGCCGTCACCAGCTGCAGCTCGCGGTGGAGCGCCTTGAGGGCGGCCGTCTGCTTGGAGGGGTCGTCGCTCTTGACGTCCCACTCCTGGCCCTTGAGCACCATCTTGCCGTCCGAGGTCAGGTTGACGATCACCTTGAGGCTCTGGATCGGGTCCGCCGGGTCGTCCTTGTCTTCCACGGCGTGGTAGGCGAACGGGAGGGTGAGGGGCAGGTACTCCTTCGAGGAGAGGTCCAGGGTGAGCATGAAGAAGATCACGAGGTTGAACGTGATGTCGATCATGGGGGTCATGTTCATGACCGTCTCTTCACCGTGCTCGACTTTGATGGCCATCGGGGTTCCTTGTCGAACGGGTCGGACGTAGACGCTTGGGCTGGGACGCTCGGGCTGGGACGCTCGGGCTGGGACGCTGGGGCTCGGACGCTGTCGATCGGAGGCTGCGGATCGGAAGCTTGCGGGGACGGGTTCGGGAGCCCCCCGGCAGGCCCGGGACGGGCCCCCGGGGGGCGATCGGGGCCGGGGCCGGGGCCCCGGCTGCGGCTCAGCGGCCGCGGAAGCGGGTGGTCATGTTCTACAGCGTACCGCCGAAGGCCACGGTGATGCGCGCGGCCTTGTAGCGGAAGTACTGGTAGGCGAACAGCGCGGGGATGGCCACGATCAGGCCGTCGAAGGTCGTGATCAGAGCCGCCGAGATGCCGGCCGCCAGGTCGGTCGGGGTCACCTTGGCTCCCAGGCGCACGATCTCCTTGAAGGCCTCGATCATGCCCACCACGGTGCCGAACA
>CAZPOZ010000271.1:0-4822 GCA_964588235.1 uncultured Planctomycetales bacterium | reverse complement strand
GGAGCCTGGGCTGGCGCGCCTACGTGCATCCGACCGGCGACCGGCGCGTGCGTCCCTTCCTGGCCAACGCCGAGGCCATCAGCAGCGACGGCATCCAGGTCCGCGTGGCCGACCGCGCGAAGCTGCAGCTCGAGGGCGGCGCGGACGTCGCCAGCACGATCCAGGCCCTGGACGCGGTCTTCGGCACCGACGTCGCGCTCAAGCTGGCCGACGGACCGACGCACCTGTGGACCGGCCCGGCGCGCATCGACGAGGTCGAGGTGCCGCCCGACGCGCCCGGCGAGCTCTCGCTCTGGCTGCGCTTCGGCCGGCCGCTGCGCGCGGCCGAGCTGCGCGCGCTGGGCCTGGAGTAGCCCGACCCGCGGTCGCGCCGGGGTAGACTCGCCGAGGAGGCGACCCCGCGTGCGTTCGTTGCGCCCCTTCCTGGCCCGGCCCTCGAGCGGGCGCTCCTGGCGCGCAGGCCTCTCGGCTGGGCTCGAGGTGGCCGGCGCGCTCGCGCTGCTCGTGGCCCTGGAGCGCGTGGGCCGTGCGACGCCGGCTTCCGACGTCGTCGATCTGGGCGTGGTCGTCGGCGGGCTGCTGCCCGTGGCGGCGCTGGTCGCCCTGGGCGTGCGCCGGGGCCGGCTGCCGCTGACGCGCGCGGCTCTCTCCCGCGTGGGCCGGGCCCTGCGCCGCCGGGCGCGGGCCCTGAGCCCCCGTTACCACGTGGCCCTCAGGCTCCCGGCGGGCGAGCCGCTCCACCCCGAGCGGGCGCTGGTGCTGCCGCTGCTGCTCGCGGCGCTGGGCGCCGGCGCCGCGCTGCTCCTGGGACCGCGCCTCCCCGGGGCCCTGACGAGCCTGCGTGGCGTGGCCTACACGCCCTACCTGCTCGCGCTGCTGACCCTGTGGACGTTGGCCCTGCTGGTCACCGCCGTGGCGCTCGTGCTGGAGGCGCAGGGCTCCCGGGCGCGGCGCGTGGCCCTGGTGTGGGCGGCCGGGCTGGCCCTGGGCTCGCTCCTGCCGGCCGCCGCGCTGCTCGGGGCGCTCCTGCTGCTGGGCGGGGCCCAGGTCGCCCGGATGGCCCGCCGGCGCCTGGCGCCCTACGCGTTCTGCCGCCGGGACGCCCGGGGCCGGCTCCTCGGCCTGGAGGCGCAGACCTGGCTGCGGCGGCTGCATGCGCTCCTGGTGCTGCTCACGGCCCTGGTCGTCTCGTCGACGAACGCCGGCCGGATGTTCGACACGGGGCTGTCCCACGGCCCCTACGGGTTCACCGGGGGCCTGGGCCTGATCGCCGCCGTGGCCGGGCTGCTGCTGGTGGCCCAGGTGGACCTCCACTTCGGCCGCCTGCTCTGCGTGCGCACCACGCCGCCGGAGACGGCCCTCGTGCCCACCCTCGCCTGGCTGGGGCCGGGCCCCGTCCCGCCCGACGTCGCGGAGGCCGCGGCCCAGGGCTGGCGCGTGACGATCGGCAGGCCCTTCGACGCCGAAGCGGTGGACCTCGTCACGGGGCCCTGGGCCGCCGGGCCGACCCGGCTCGCGCGCGCGCCGGAGCTGCCGCCGAGCGAGCGGGCCTTCCGCCGGGAGCGGCGGCTCCACGTGGTCCACCGGCGCGACTTCCTGCGCCGGTTCCGGCGGCTCTTCAAGGAGGCCCGGGCACGGCGGGGGGCCGGGGGGTCGGGGTTCCTCTTCTGCCCCCACCTGTGGCTGGTGCCCACGCTGCTGCGAGACGGGCGCGACGGGGCCTCGCCCGTGGGACCGACCTTCGGCCTGCTCTTCGGCGAGCGTCTGCGGCGCTACCTGGGCATGTTCCTGCGCGACGCGGGCGTGGACGTCGTCTACTGGGAGGACGCGGTGCGCTGGCCCGACCTCCGCCGGGTGCTGGGCGTGGCCTTCGAGTGCTGGGACCAGCGACGCCTGCCCCTGCTCGAGCGGCACTTCGTCGGCCTGCCCCACGTGCGGGTCACCCTGCACGAGGAGGGTCCCGAGCCCGGGGGCCCGAGCCCGGGCAGCCCCACCCCCGGGTCGCGGCCGTTCCGCACCCCCGTGGCCACCGGCGCCCGCATCCTGGTCGTGCTGAGGGACCGCGGCGGCGAGGGGGTGCGCCCCGAGCGCGGCGCCCCCGCCGACCAGCGACCGGCCCCCATCGCGCGCTGAACGGCCCCACCGCCCGACCACCCTGAGCCCTCTGGCCTTGGCGCCCCCCCGGGGTAGTCTCGCGGGCCGGCAGGCCGAAACCTGCGACGGTCCGTCGCACCCGGCCCGCTCGGAGGGTTCCATGCGCAAGGTCATCGTGCTGCTCGTCCTCGCCTTCGCCGGCCTGAGCGCCACCGCATGCCGCGGCGGTTGCTCGACCTGCGGCCGCTGACGCCAGGACCGCGCACGCCTCGCCCAGTTCCGCCGGCGCCCCCGGGCGGGGCGCCGGCTCTTCCCCGGGCGGTCGCCGACCGCCCGTCCCCTCGGAGGCTCTCGCATGCGCAGGGTGTTGATCGCGCTGTTCCTGCTGACGGCAGGGGCGGCGTTCCAGGGTTGCCGCAGCGGCTGAGCCGGTGGGCGTTGCGCGGTGCCGTCGGCATCGCCGAGCGTCCCCCCGGGCACGTGGACACGCGATTCTTCGAGCTGGCGCTGAGACCACGCGCCGACCTTCGCGTGCCCTCCCGGGGCGCGCATCCCTCCGCGGAGCGGGGTAGAAGCAGGGGCCTACGGAGGTCCTCATGCGGCTCCCCGCTCCCGTTTCGTTCCTGGCCGCAGCCGCCCTGCTGGCGCTGGGCCTGAGCGCTCCCGCCGCGGGGGCCAAGCCTCCCGCGCGCATCCTGGACCTGCCCCGCGAGGGGTTCAGCGTGCAGGTCGATCCCGCCTGGGCGGTGTCGCAGCCCCGCGAGGCCCTGCTCGAGCTCCGCCGGGGGCGCGCCACGCTCTGGGTGCGCCGCGACCTGGGGAGCGCCGACGACCCGCTCGCGCGCCTCGGGGCACTGGCGGAGCGGCACGGCGCGGCCGCCTCCCAGCCGACCCCGTGGAGCGTGGCGGGCGCGGGGCCGGCGGCGCGCCTGAGCTTCGACGCCGAGGGACAGCGGCACGGGTTCGCGCTGGTGAGCCAGCCCCGTGGCCTGCGGCTCGAGCTCGAGTGGGTGCTGCCGGCGGGCGATCCGGCGCTGGGCGCGGCGCTGGAGGCCGTGCTGGCCACCCTCGACGTCACGCCGTACGAGGCCTCGCTGCGCTTCGTCGACCTGGCTGCCGGCTGGTCCCTGGACGTGCCCCACGGCTGGGAGCGCGACCTCGACGCCGACGGACGCACGCTGTTCCGTGCGCCCGGGGCGCCGCAGACCCTGCTGGCCCTGCGCCGGGCGGTGCCCGCGGGCGGGGTCCCCGGAGCCGCCCCGGCCCCCGACGCCTTCGAGGCCGAGGTCGGCGACCTGTGGACGAAGGCGCTGGGCCGCAAGACTCCGCCCCTGCGCCGTCCCGTGGAGGCGCCCGCGCCCACGGGGGCCACGCGGCACGGCGCCTGGCTGCTGGGCGAGGCCGGCGCCACCGAGGGGGTCGCCAGCACGCAGGAGCGCCTGGGCTGGTGGCTCAGCGTGCTGGCGCGCGACGGCGCCGAGGAGACGGCGCTGGAGGCCGCGGCGGCCTGCACCTCGTTCCGCGCGCCCGCGGAGCCGGGTCCCCGGGCCGCCCCGGGGGGGCCGCCTGCGGTGCTGCTCGGGGAGCCCGAGGGCTTCGGGGCCCCGGGAGCGCCCGCGGTCACGTTCCGCCTGCCCCGCGGTTGGACCGCGGGCACCCCCTCGTCGTCGATGCGCCTGGCCCAGTGGAGGCTGCCCGCCGAGGATCCCGCCGGCGAGCCGGTGGACTGCGTGGTGTTCTTCTTCGGAGCCGGGGGCGGCGGCTCGGTCGAGGCCAACCTCGAGCGCTGGAAGCGGCAGTTCGAGGTCGAGGGCGAGGCGGCCCAGGGCGTGGAGGAGGTGGCCCCGGGCCTGCGGGCCACCGTCCTGACCCTGAGCGGCCGTTACGTGGCCGAGGCCCGCCCCGGCGCGGGCGACCGGCTCGACAAGCCGGGCTGGCGGCTGCTCTCGGCGGTGATCGAGTGCGAAGGCGGGCCGCTGTTCGTCAAGTGCGTCGGCCCGAGGGCCACGCTGGACCGCGCCGAGCCCGCCTTCCGCGCCTGGGTGCGCTCCTTCCGCCGGCGCGGCTGAGCCGCCGTGCAGGTCGATCCCGCAACGCTGAGCGCCCGCGACCGCTACCGCTGGCTGATCGCCTGCCTGGTGCCGCGCCCGATCGCCTGGGTCAGCACGCTGGCGGCCGACGGCACGCCGAACCTGGCGCCCTTCTCGTTCTTCGGCGGCGTGACCTCCGACCCTCCGACGGTGATGGTCGCCGTGGGTCGGCGGCGCGGCGAGCGCAAGGACACGGCCGCCAACCTGCTGGCCACCGGCGAGGCCGTGATCCACGTTCCCGACCGGCCGCACGCCGAGGCGATGGTGGAGAGCAGCGCGGAGGTGCCGGCGGCCGTGGACGAGTTCGAGCTCACGCGCCTGGCCAAGGCCCCCTCGGTGCGCGTGCGTCCCTGGCGGGTGGCCGCCGCGCCGCTGGCCTTCGAGGCGCTGGTGGAGCGGCACCTGGAGCTGGGCGCGGGCCCGGTGGACGTCTTCTTCCTGCGCCTGGTGCTGTTCCACGTGGCCGACGCGCTGCTGGTGGACGGCCTGCCCGACCCCGCGCGCCTGGCCGCCGTCGGCCGGCTGGGCGGCGAGCAGTACGTGGACACGGCGCGGCCGTTCCGCATCGCGCGGCCGGGCTGAGCGGCAACGCCACCAAGATGGGCGATGCGAGGCACGTGCGGCGCGCTGGAGCCGGG
>CAZPOZ010000270.1:0-4841 GCA_964588235.1 uncultured Planctomycetales bacterium | reverse complement strand
GTCGAGAACAACGGCGTGTACGGCCTGACGAAGGGCCAGTTCAGCGCCACGGCCGACCAGGGCAGCCGGCTCAAGGGCGGCGAGATCAACCACCTGCCGCCGATCGACCTGTGCACGCTGGCCATCGAGCTGGGCTGCGGGTTCGTGGCCCGCTCGTTCTCGGCCGACCGCAAGCAGCTGGTGGCGCTGCTCAAGGCCGCGCTGGCCTACGACGGGACCGCCGTGCTCGACGTGATCAGCCCCTGCGTGACCTTCAACAACCACGAGGGCTCGACGAAGTCGTACGACTACGGCCGCGACCACGAGGGCCCGATCCACGAGCTGGGCTTCGTGGCCGGCTGGGAGGCCCCGGACGTCGAGTTCAAGGACGCCGAGACGATCCAGGTGCCGCTGCCCGACGGGGGCTCGGTCTACGTGCGCCGCGTGGACGGCGCGCACGACCCGCGCGACAAGGCGGCGGCCCTCAGGCTGCTGCGGGAGGCCGACCCGAAGGTCTCCTTCCTCACGGGCCTGTTCTACCTCGAGCCCGGCAAGCCCAGCGTGCACGACATGCTGGGCGTGGTGGAGGAGCCGCTGGCCACCCTGCCGCTCGAGCGCGTGCGCCCGCCGGCCTCGGCCTTGGCCGAGATCGTCGAGTCCCTCCGCTGAGCCCCCAGCGCCGGGGGCCCGGCGTCGACCCCGGATCCGCGGGCCGGCTCGTCCGTGTAGGCTGCGTCGAGGCCCCTGCCCCCGGAGCCCCCCATGGTCGTCCGCCGCCTGCGCTGGCTCCTGGCTCCGCTGCTGCTGCTCTCGAGCGCCTGCGGGGGGGGCGGCGGCGGCGACGACGACGAGCCCACCGCGTGCACGAAGCCCGGCTCGCTCCGGGCCCTGGCCGTGCAGGGCCACCCCGCCCCGGGCACGGCCGGGGTGTTCACGGCGTTCCCCAGCGCGAACCCGTTGATGGCCGCCGCGCCCGGCGGTTGGTGCGCGTTCGTCGCGTACACGACCGACCCCGCCGTCCCCCGCGTGCTGTACGTGGCCCTGCCCGACGGCTCGGTGCTGCCCGTCTGGTCGGCGGGCGAGACCGTGCCCGACGCCGGCGGCGGGACGATCCAGGACTTCCTGCTCGTGCGCGTGAACGCCGCCGGGCACGTGCTGGCGGAGGTGAGCCTGCTGGGCGACCTGGGCGGGCGCACCTTCGGGCTGCTGTCGGCGCAGGTGGTGGGGGGCGTCGTGGCGGCCAAGGCCGACGTGATCTACTCCGGCCAGGACGTGGGCGCCTCGGGGACGACCGGGCTGCTGACCGACGTGGACGAGACGCGGGTGTTCCTGGTGGCCGACGGCCGCGTGTTCTTCGCCGGCCTGACGGGCACGGCCGAGGCCTTCTGGCAGGTGAACATCGACGGCTCGGGGTTGGACGCGCAGGTGGCCACGGGCGACCCGCTGCCGGGCTCGGTCAGCGTGCTCGACCTGGACGCGGTGGGGGTCTCGGCCGACGGCAACCGCTTCGCCTTCGTGGCCGAGGTGGGGGGCGTGAACGCCAACCGCCTCTACGCAGGCACCACCGGCACCTCGACCTACGCCCCGATCGCCGTGGACGGGGGCGGCCTGCCGGTGGGGGGCGGGACGCTGCTCAACGTGCACGCCGGGGGGCCGCTGATCGTGCGCAACGGCGGGAACGTGATCTGGCGCGCGCGGGGCACCCTGCCCGGCACGGACGACATCGTGCTGCGGGGCGACAGCGTGGCGCCCTTCGTCACGCTGGCCCGCTCGGGCCAGCTGGCGCCCACGACCGCCAGCGCCACCTTCGGTGCGTTGGAGCTGCTGCAGCACGAGCCCCAGGGGGTGACCGTGCTGATCCGCGTCCAGGTCCAGGGCCTGGCCAACGGGGTGGACTTCGCCACCTACGCCCTGGACGGGACGAACCAGTTCCTGGCCCTGTACGAGGGGCGCAGCGCGCCCTCCGATCTGGGGCAGACCACGACCTTCACCGACACCGTCCCCGGCCTGGGCCAGCCGCCCTACGTGGACGTGGCTGCCGACGGCTCGCTGGCGGCGGCGGCCCTGCTAGCCAACGGCACCAGCGGCGTGTTCTGGCTGGTGCCCGACTGCGACTCGTTCACGATCGCCGCCAGCGGCCAGGCGGCCCCGGGGGGCGACACCTTCGGCCCCTTCCATCCCACCGCGCCGCACACCTCGGCCACGGGCGTGGTGCTGTTCCGCGCCAGCCTGACGACCGCGGGCAGCGGGCTGTTCCGCCAGGGGCCCTGATCCGGCTCGCGGGTCCCCAGGTGGGGCAAGCCCGCATGTTGCGTGAAGCGCGCGCCGCCAGGGGACGGATTCTCCCACGGAGGAGGCGCTGAGGGCAGGTGGGATGCACCTCCCGGCGTACGGCCCGTCCTGGCTCCCGGCCCCGAGGACGCAGCCAGGACCGCGCGATTCAACCTGTGTTCACGCAAGGTGCGGGCCGGTTCCGCCAGTCCGAAGTTCGAGGCGGGATGGCGGAGGCCCCAGGAGCCTGCGCCGGCAGGGTCCGGAGAGACGAGCGTCGCACGATCCCGCCTCGAGCTTGCGCCTCGCAGCATCAGCCTGGGGTGGGTTCCGTCACGGGCCCTTACCTGATGACGTACACCGCCCCGCTGCCAGCGGCCGTGTTGTCGGCCTGGTTGCCGTTCACGCCCGTGGCGATGCTGTCCTCGAGGAAGGCTCCCACGGCCACGGTGTCGCCGCTCGCTGCGGTCTGGAAGCCGAAGAAGTCACTCGTCTCCGCGTTGCTCGCCTTCACGTAGGCCAGCTGGGCCCACGCCACGCCCGTGCGCCCGAACAGGTAGGCCGCCCCGCTGTTCGCCGCCGTGTTGTCGGCCTGGTTGCCGTTCAAGCCCGTGGCGACGCTGTCCTCGAAGACCGCGCCGACCACGAGCGTGTCGCCCGAGACCGCCAAGTTGCGGCCGAAGTTGTCCCCGGCCTCGGCGTTGCTCGCCTTCACGTAGGCCTGCTGGGTCCACAGGAGGCCCGTGCGCACGAACACGTAGGCCGCGCCACTGGCCAGCGCCGTGTTGTCGGCCTGGTTGCCGTTCACGCCGGTGGCGCTGCTGGCCTCGCCCGGCGCGCCCACGGCCAACGTATTTCCACCGTTGGCGTTCAGAGCCAGGCCGGTGCCGAAGGCGTCGCCGCCCTCCGCGTTCGACGCCTTCAGGTAGGCCTGCTGGGTCCAAACCAGCCCACTGCGCACGAAGACGTAGGCAGCCCCGCTGGAGGCCGCCGAGTTGTCGGCCTCGTTGCCGTTCACGCCGGTGGCGTTGCTGTCCTCGCCCGAGGCCCCAACGGCGATCGTGTCGTTCGCAATCGCCACGATGCGGCCGAAGTTGTCGTTGGCCTCGCTGTTGGAGGCTTTGAGGTAGGCCTGCTGGGTCCAAACCAGCCCGTTGCGCACGAAGACATAGGCCGCCCCGCTGTTCGACGCCGTGTTGTCGGCCTCGTTGCCGTTCACACCGGTCGCGTTGCTGTCCTCCAAGTCGGCGCCCACCACGATCGTGTTGCCCGAAACGCCCACCGTCAGGCCGCACTGGTCACTGGCCCCCGTGTTGGAGGCCTTGAGGTAGGCCTGCTGACTCCAAGAGCCGAGCGTGCGCACGAAGACGTAGGCCGCGCCGCTGGCTGACGCCGTGTTGTCGGCCTCGTTGCCGTTCACGCCGGTGGCGTTGCTGTCCTCGGTCGGGGCGCCCACGACGATGGTGTCGCCGGAGATCGCCACGCCGAAGCCGAAGCGATCGGAGGCCTCCGTGTTGGAGGCCTTGAGGTACGCCTGCTGGGTCCAGAGGGCTCCGGTACGCACGAAGACGTAAGCCGCGCCGCTGGACAGGGCCGTGTTGTCGGCCTGGTTGCCATTCACGCCGGTGGCGTTGCTGTCCTCCTCGGGTGCCCCCACCACCAGGGTGTTGCCGTCGATCGCGATGCTGGCGGTGTCGAAGCCGAGCTGTCCGCCGGAGAACGTATCGTTCGTTTCGGTGTTCGAGGCCTTGACGTAGGCCTCCTGCCCACCCGGGTTGCGCTGGAACACCAGCGTGTAGGTGATCTGCGTCACCCCGTCCTCGGCGGTCACCACCACAGCCACGACGGTGGGCCCCGGGGGCAGCGTGACGGGCGCCGAGGGCGTCCCCGAAGGCGTCGCCACGCCGTTCACCGTCACGCTGGCCGAGGGAGCCGCCGTCGTGGGGGTGAGGATCACGCTGCCGGGCAGCAGGGCCGGCCCCACCGCGTACATCGTCACGGCCGCGTCGAAGGCGGGCGCGAGCGAGCCCGACGAGAGGGTCAGCGCCGCCAGGAGCGCGTTGGAGGACGGACCTCCGCTGCTCCCACAGGCCCCCACGCCGACGAGCGAGCACAGCGACAGACTCCCGAGCAAGCCGCGAATCAGGGTACGCATGGAACCTCCCGGGCGCGCCGTGGCCGGCGGGCGTGCCGAGGGCATCTTCGCACGCGGGATCGAGCGGCGCCACGGTGGGGGTCGCGCGCCCACCAGGGGCTCGTGAAGCCCGCGCTGGACCGCAAGGCGGGGGACGCTGGTGCAGCGTGGTGGCGATCCGCCCCTCGAGGAACCTGGAGCGGGTGGGCGGGCTCAGGCCCGACGCCACCAAGACAGGCGATGCGACGCACGTGGGTCGCGCCGGAGCCGGGCGCTCAGGCCGCTTCCTCCTGGCGTCGCCCAAGCATGCGCAGGCCTCGAGGCGCGTCGTCGTCGCCACCGGCCTGCGCTACCGGCTCCAGCGCGCCGGCTCTCGGGGCACGGTCTTCGGCCGCCGTCCTAAGCCCGCATGTTGCGTGAAGCGCGCGCGCCAGGGGACGGATTCTCCCTCGGAGGA
>CAZPOZ010000269.1:0-4859 GCA_964588235.1 uncultured Planctomycetales bacterium | reverse complement strand
TCCTCCTCCTTGCGCAGGCCGCAGGCGCGTCGTCGTCGTCATCGGCCTTCCGCTGCCGGCCCAGCGCGCCGGCTGCTTGGGCACGGCTTGCACAGGCCATCCATGGTCCCTTCCGCAAGAGAGGTCTCGCCCTCCGAAGGGCCCCACCCCCAACTTGGTGGCCATGAGGCTCATGGGACGTCGCGGGCCGCGACGGGCCGGGCCTCGGGGCAGGGGGCGCCGGCCTCGACCCAGGCGGCCAGGCCCTCGTCGGCGTGGTGCCCGATCACCAGGTGCGCCAGCGCGCGCGCCTCGGGCACGGCGTTCTCGACCACCACGGCCAGCCCCGCCTCGCGCAGCATGGGCAGGTCGTTGAGCTGGTCGCCCACGGCGACCGTGCGCGCGGGCGGGATGCCCAGGTGCTCGGCCAGGAAGTCCAGCGCCGCGGCCTTGCCCCGGCCCCGACGCTGGATCTCGCACAGCACCAGCGGGCTGTCCGGGAAGTCGGGGAACAGGCTCAGCGGGAAGGTCTCGCGGTGCAGGCGCTCGCGCGCGTGCGGGGGGAGCGCGGTCCAGGCGGCCTCGGTCGCCTGGGCGTCGTCGAAGAACAGGCTCACGCGCATGAGGTCGGTCGAGGGCAGCTGGCCGCGGCTCTCGACCTGCACGACGTTCTCGTACCAGCCGCGCACGCGGTCGAAGTGCGCGTGCGCGGCGGGCGCGGTGTACTTCGTCTCACCGTGGTGGCGGAAGGAGAACGACGCCCGGCGCTCCGTGTCCGCGACGTGCGGCACGTGCGCGTCGTCGATGGGGTGGTAGCGCAGCGGGGGACCGTCGGCGGGCCCGATCCAGCCGCCGTTGTAGGCCACCAGCGGCGAGGACAGCCCCAGGTCGCGGTGCACGCGCCGTGAGCCGGGCACGCTGCGCCCCGTGCAGACGACCGGCAGCAGGCCCGCGCGCTCGAGCAGCCGCACGGCGGCCACGCTGCGGGACGTGAGCCGGCCGGCCCCGTTGAGCAGCGTCCCGTCCAGGTCGAGGAGCACCGCGTCGTAGCGTTCCCTCAGCTGGCGTAGGCCCGGGGGCAGGTTCACCCGCACCGTCCTACCACGCGCGGCGAGCCACCCCCCCCACGGGCGGCAGCCTGGCGTAGGCTGGCGGACGGTCCTGCCGCCGGAGCCCGACCCGATGCGCCGCCTCCCGCCCCGCCTGTGGCTGCTCCTGCCGCTGGCGCTGGCCCTCCTCTACCAGGCCGGATACGCGCTGCTCTCGCCCCGACCGCGCGTGGGCGACGTCGTGCCGCGCGAGGCCGTGGTCACGCTGCGGTTCCGGGGGCAGGCCGCCGTGGACCGCCTCTGGTTCCTCGGCCGCCCCGAGGGACTGCGCCCGTCCGAGGCCCTGGGCCGGCAGCGCAACGTGCCCAACCTGGCCGGCGTCGATCCCTCGGGCGCGTTCCACTTCGTGCTGCTGCCCCGCGCCGCCCGCCCGGACAACACCCTGGCCATCTTCCCCCTGCGCGACGCCCAGGCCTTCGAGGACGCCTTCAACGGCAGGGAGGAGGAGGAGGCCGGCCGGCCCCGCCTGGAGCGCAGCGCCGTCGAGCTGGGCGTGCACGGACGCTTCGCCGCGGTGGGCGCCGACCGCGACGCGGTGCGCCGCCTGGGCGAAGGCGGCCTCACCTGCGAGGACCGGGGCGAGGACCTGGCCCTGGCCCTGGACGTGCCGGGGGCGGCCAGCCTGGCGCTGCTGCTGGCGGGGAGCGCGCCCTGGCAGGGGCTCGTGCGCGCCCTGGGGGCCGAGCCCCTGAAGGCCCGCCCCGCGGTCGATCCGGCCACGGGGCGCCCCGGGGCGACCCTGGAGGCCGGGCGGGTGCCGCTCGTGGCCGCCTCGCTGGCCACGGCCCGCCTGTGGGCCTACGCCGAGGGCCGGCGCCTGGAGGTCGAGATCGCCCCCGCTGCGGGCTCGAGGCTCGAGGCGCTGCTGGCCGCCGCCGGGGCAGCCCCGCCCCCGGCCCTCCCCGGGGCCCCGGAAGGCACGCTGGCCTGGTTCGACGTCGCCGGGGGCGCCGCCTCGTCGGCCGTGGGCGAGGCGCTGCGGTCCTGCGGCGTGAAGCTGCCACCCCTCCCCGGGCTGCCCACGCCGGGGCCCCTCTCGGCGTACGCGCTCCCGAACCTGGAGGACGGGCGGTCCTGGACCTGGGTGCTCGAAGGAGAGGCCGCGACGCTGGAAGCCCTGCACCCGCTGCTGCCGCCCGCCTCCGCCGCGGGGGGGCCGCCGGAGTGGGCGGCCGGCGAGGCGCCCTTCACCCTGTCCGACCTGCGCACGCCGGGCGTGGCGCCGCGCGCGCTGCTCGCGCGTGCCGCGCGCGCGGGGGACGCCGGGCCGGTCCTGCTGCTCGGGCTGGAGGCCCCCCGGCACGCAGCCCGGATCGCGCTGGCGTCCCCGACCCGCGGCCCCGCGCCGGCCCCGTCCGAACCGGGCTGGAACCTGCTCGGCCGCTTCGGCCTCTCGCAGGAGCGCGCGCCCGACCTGCTCGGCGGGGCGCTGACCGAGGGCGGGCTGCTCGCCGTGCTGCACGGCGGCCCGCTGCGGGGCGAGCTGAGCACCAACGGCCGCCTGCTGCGGCTGCGGGTCGCGGTCGAGCGCCGCTGAGCCCCCCGCCCCCGGCGGCCCCAGGGCCGCACGCCGGTCCCCCGACGAACGCGGCCGGACCGGGACGAGCCCGGTCCGGCCGCAGGTGTCTCGAAAGGCCGTCCGACAGGATGGCCCGTCGGTCGTCCTAGAGGGACGGCCCTCGCACGACACGACAACTCATCGGGTCACCTCCTTTCGAAGCCGGGGCACGCGCCCCGGGTGGACCACGTAGCCCACGCCCGTCGGCGCAGGCGCCCGGGGGTCGGCCCGAGGGCTTCACCCAGGCTCTGGGAGCATAGCCGTGCCTGCACGGCCTGCCTGCGACGGATGGATCTTGCATCCGCCGGGCGGCGCGTTCCACGGCGCTGCGTCGTGCGGCGCGCCGGCCCCGGCGTCGGCCGGGCGGTGGGCGGGCGTAGAGTGCCCGCCCATGCCGGAGCGCACGCCCCCCGAGCCCCCCCCGCTCTACGTGGACGTGGCCCTCGACCTCCCCGTGGACACGTTGTTCACCTACGCGGTCCCCGAGGAGCAGCGCTCACGGGCCGAGGTCGGCCGCCGCGTGCACGTGACGTTCCGGGGGCGGCGCGCCGTGGGCTTCATCGCGGCGCTGCGCGCGGACCCGCCCCCGCGCCGGGTGCTGCCGCTCTCCTCCCTCCCCGACGAACCCCCCGTGCTCGGGCCCGACCTCCTCGAGACCGCCGCCTTCGTGGCGCGCTACTACGGCGCCTCGCTGGGCGAGTCCCTGGCCGCGCTCGTGCCCCGCGGCGTGCGCGTGCGCAGCGCCGCGGCGGGGCGGCTGGTCGCGCGCCTGGCCCCCACCGCGCCCAGCGGCCCCGCGCCGGGCCGCGCGGCCAGCGGCCCGCGGGAGCGGCTCCTCAAGGCCCTGCGCGCGGCCCCCGACGGGGTGCCGGTGGCCGACCTGCTGCGCCTGGCGCGGACCTCCCGCGGACCCCTGGCGGCCCTCCAGCGGCTCGGCCACGTGCTCACCGCCCGGGAAGACCCCGTGGAGCCCGGCGACGGGCCCGAGGCGCCTCCCGACGCGGCCGCCGAGCCCGTGCCCGAGACGCTCACCGCCGCGCAGGCCGCGGCCCTCGAGGCGCTCGCGGAGCCGCTCGCGGCACGGCGCTACGCGCCCTTCCTGCTCCTGGGGGTCACCGGCTCGGGCAAGACCGAGGTCTACCTGCGGGCCATCGAGGCCTGCCGGGCCCAGGGCCGCCAGGCCCTGGTGCTCGTGCCCGAGATCGCCCTCACGCCCCAGACCCTGCGCCGCTTCCGCGCCCGCTTCGCGCGCGTGGCCGTGCTGCACAGCGCCCAGACGGAGGCCGAGCGGGCCCGCGCGTGGCGGCGCATCCGGGACGGCGAGGTGGACGTGGTGGTCGGGCCCCGCAGCGCGGTCTTCGCGCCGGTGCCGAGCCTGGGGCTGGTCGTCGTGGACGAGGAGCACGAGCCCTCGTTCAAGCAGCAGAGCGCGCCGCGCTACCACGCCCGCGACGTGGGCCTCGTGCGCGCCCGCGCGGCGGGGGCGGTGGTGATCCTGGGCAGCGCCACGCCAGCGCTGGAGACCTTCCGCAACGCCCAGCAGGGCCGCTACGGGCTGCTGCGCCTGCCGGCCCGGGTGGGCGCGCAGGCCCTGCCGCCCGTGCACGTCGTGGACCTCCGGCTCGACGACGAGCGGCCCGCCCCCGGCGCGCACCTGGGACGCACGCTGCTGCGGCGCCTGAAGGAGACGCTGGCGGCCGGGCGCCAGGCGATCCTGCTGCAGAACCGCCGGGGCTTCGCCACCAGCGTCTCCTGCCCCCGCTGCGGCTGGGTGCTGGGCTGCCGGGTGTGCAGCGTCTCGCTCACCTACCACCGCGCGGGGCACCTGGCCCTGTGCCACCTGTGCGGCCACGAGGCCGACCCGCCGACCGTGTGCCCCGACTGCGCGCTGCCGGCGCCGCGGCTCCACGGGGTCGGCACCCAGACCGTCGAGCACGAGCTGCTCGCCACGCTGCCCGGCGTGCGCGTGGCGCGCATGGACGGCGACAGCATGCAGCGACGCCAGTCCTACGAGGAGGTGCTGGCGCGCTTCGGCCGCGGCGAGCTCGACGTGCTCGTGGGCACGCAGATGATCGCCAAGGGGCTGCACTTCCCGGCGGTGACGCTCGTGGGCATCGTCTCGGCCGACACCTCGCTGGCCCTGCCCGACTTCCGCGCGGCCGAGCGCACCTTCGCGCTGGTGGCCCAGGTGGCCGGGCGCGCCGGGCGCGGCG
>CAZPOZ010000268.1:0-4890 GCA_964588235.1 uncultured Planctomycetales bacterium | reverse complement strand
GAGCCCGAGTGCGGGGCCGTCCGGCGCGAGCCGCGCCCGGAGGGCGGCGATCACCTCGCGCAGCACGTCCGGCCCGGCGGAGGCCAGGCGCTCCTCCGCGGCCCGCCGCTCGGGCCCCTCCGGCCGGAGCAGGGCCTCCACCAGCGCCGCGGCGCCGGGCTCGTCGGCGCGTGCGGCCTCGGGCAGCCCGAGGCAGGGCAGGGCCAGCAGCAGCAGGCAGGCGAGCCGTAGGCGGCGGAACCCGTGGAGCGTGCGCATGAGCAGGGAGCCTCCTCGTGGGGATGCTCCTAGGAACGCGCGCGCCGGTCACGGGGGGCGCACGCGCGCGTCACGGCGTCGAAACGCACGCTCTCCCCCCGCCGGCGCCCGTCACGCCCCGGCCACGCGCCGACCTACTTCGCCGCGGCGGGCGCAGGGGCGCCGGCGTCGGCGCGCACGAAGTCGAGGTAGCCGATGAGCATCTCGTCCCAGGTCTGGTCGCCCCAGGTGACGGTCGCGCCGGGATCGGGGTTGTAGGGGTTGCCCGCCGAGTTGTCGAAGGTGGCCACCACGCGCAGCATGCGGCCCCACCCGCCCCGGACGAAGCGCGGCTCGGCCAGGCGCAGGGGGGTCTGCCAGTTGAAGTCGTAGCGGGGCACGTCCACCAGCACCTCGGGCGGCTGCTCGGGCGCGCGCACGTCGTAGGTCTCGTAGCGCACCGACTTCCCCCGGAGGTGCATGTGGGGCATGTAGGCCAGGACGCGGGCGTCCCAGGGGATGGGCACGGCGGCGGAGACCACGTGGTCGCTCGCGCCGGGAGGGCTCGTCAGGTTCACGGGGAACACGCCCACGGTCTGGACCTCGTGCTGCGGGGGTTCCTTCGCGAACCACAGGCCGATGCGCGTGAGATCCTCGGTGGCCACGCCGTTGGGCGTGTAGTGCATCTGGAAGTAGAGCCGGCTCCCGCGGGGGAGGCGCTTGGCCATGCCCGCCGGGTAGGCGATCGAACGCCCGCCCGGCACCATCGCGGCGAAGAAGCCCAGGTGGGGCTCGAAGGCGCCGCGGCGCGCCTTGCGCCCCGCCGGCACGACCTGGACCAGGGCGTGGTGCACGACGCCGGGGGCCCCGGGGCGGACCTCGCTGGCCACGACCCAGCGGTCCTCGGGGAAGTCCGTGGGCACCTCGACGAAGCGGTAGGGCACGACGCCCTCGGCGGGCACGGGTTGGGCGGCGGGGAAGGCCAGCACGGCCTCGGGCAGGCCCCGCTCCCAGCCGTCGGCGCCGCCCGGCGGCGGCGGGGTCGGCGCGCGGGCGGGGTCGCCTTCGGGAGCCCCGCCGTCGAGCCAGGCCAGCAGCGCCGCGCGCTCCGGCGCCGGGAGGCGACGGTCGTTGGAGAACACGCCCGGCGGCCCGGCCGCGGTCCAGGGGGGCATGCGCCCCTGCTCGATCACCTCGCGCAGCACGGCCGTGCGCCCGGCGGCGTCCGCGTAGGAGAGCAGCGGGAACGGGCCGGCCTCGCCCTCGCGGTGGCAGGGGCCGCACCGGCGCTGCACGATCTCGCCCGCCCCGTCGCTCCAGGTGACGCTCGTCGGGCGGGCCGCGGGGCTGGCGAAGCTGATCGGGCAGCCCGGGGCCGCCGTCTCGGGGACGGCCACGGCCTGCGAGGCGAGCAGGGCCTGGAGGGCCTCGGCGACGTAGGAGCGCGTGGGCGCAGGCTTGCGCCCCGTGACGCCGTACTGGTCGTCCAGCGCGCCGCGGTAGCGCACGCGCCGGTGCTTGTCGAGCACGACGACCGTGGTCGTGGTCTTCGCGCCCACGCGCTGGGCCAGGAACCCCTGCGCGTCCACCAGCAGCGGGAAGGCCCAGCCGTGGCGCTCCACGTGCGCGCGGAGCCGCGCGGGAGGGGTGTCGGCGTCCGAGCACACGGCCAGGAGGCGCACGCCCGCGCCGGCCGTCGCGGCCAGCGCCTTGAGCCGCGGCGCCTGCACCTCGGCCACCGGGCAGCCCGGGGCCGTCCAGGCGAGCACCAGCACCGGCGTCTCCCGCAGGTCGCTCAGGGCCAGGGGGGGGCCCTCCAGCGTCGGAAGGCGCACATCCTTGACCGAGTCCACGCGCGCCGTGCCGGGGGGCTCCTCCGCGCGGGCGGGGCGCAGCAGCGAGGTCGCGGCGACCACGAGGAGCGGGGCCGCCAGCGCCAGGAGGGCCCGCAGGGCGGGTGCGGGCAGGCGGCGCGACGACGGCGGGCGGACGGCGGGGCTCGTCATGCCCGCGACTCTACCCGCGGCCGGGCCGCTCCACGGGGTCGGCCGGCGGGGCTGCGGCCAGCGCGGCCAGCTCGCTGCGCACGCGCGCGGCGAGCGAGCGCGGGCTCAGGCCCAGGCGCTCGAGCCAGTCGGAGGCCTCGCCGTGCGGGACCAGCCGGTCGGGCACGCCCACCAGGCGCACCACCGCCCGGGTCGGCGCGGGCAGCGTGGCCAGGTGCTCGAGCACGGCCGAGCCGAAGCCGCCGTTCACCGTGTGCTCCTCCAGGGTCAGCAGCAGGGGGAAGCGCGCGGCCAGCCGCTCGACCGCCGCGCCGTCCAGCGGCCGGGCGAAGCGGGCGTTCCAGACCGCGACCTCGAGGCCCTCGGCGGCGAGCAGCGCGGCGGCCTCGAGGGCGCGCGGGACCATGCTGCCGTAGGCCAGGAAGGCCGCGTCGCGGCCCGGGCGCAGGAGGACGCCCCGGCCGGTCCGCACGCGCTCGTCGTTGCCCGGCAGGGAGGCGTCGGGCGCCCCGCCGCGCGGGAAGCGCAGCGCACAGGGCCCGGTGAGCGACAGGCCGTGCTGCAGCATCGCCTCGAGCTCGGGGGGGTCGGCGGGCGCCATGAGCACCACGTCGGGGAAGGCCCGCAGGTAGGCGACGTCGTACAGGCCCTGGTGGGTGACGCCGTCGCCCCCCACGATCCCGGCCCGGTCCAGCGCCAGCACGACCGGCAGGCCCTGCACCACGACCTCCTGCCAGATCTGGTCGTAGCCCCGCTGCAGGAAGGTGCTGTAGATCGCCACCACGGGCCGCAGGCCCAGGTCGGCCATGCCGGCGGCGAGCGCCACGCCGTGCTGCTCGCAGATGCCCACGTCGATCACGCGCTCGGGGAAGCGCTGCGCCACGGGCGTGAGGCCGGTCCCGTCGGGCATGGCGGCGGTGAGGGCCACGACCCGCGGGTCGCGCTCCATCGCGCGGGCGACGGCGCGGCCGAACACCGCGCTGTAGGCGGCGGCCGGCGGGCCGGCGGGCCCGGCCGCGGCGGCCTTCGGGGGGCTCACCGCGTGGGCGGCATCGGTCCCCGGGACGGGCGCGCCGCGCCCCTTCTCGGTGACCACGTGCAGCAGCACGGGTCCGCTCACGCGTCGGAGGTCGCGCAGCAGCGTCTCCAGGCGCGGCTCGTCGTGGCCGTTCTCGGGCCCGAAGTAGGTCCAGCCCAGGTCGCGGAAGAGGTGGCCGGGGCTCAGGCCGTTGGCCACGGCCTCCTTCAGGCCGCCGGCCCAGCGCGAGAGGCTCTCCCCCACCAGCGGCAGCAGGGAGAGCGCGTCGAGCAGGTCCTTCTTGCCCTCGCGGTACACGGGCAGCGTGCGCAGGCGGTTGAGGTACTTCCTGAGCGCCCCCACCGTGCGCGCGATCGACCACTGGTTGTCGTTGAGGATCACCAGCAGGTTCGACTGCCCGTGCCCGGCGTGGTTGAGGGCCTCGAAGGTCGCCCCGGCCCCCGCCGCCGCGTCGCCCACCACGGCCACGATGCGGCGGTCGGCGATGCCGCGCAGGTGGTCGGCCAGGGCCATCCCCGCGGCCACGCTCACCGCCGTGCCCGCGTGCCCCGAGGTGAAGGTGTCGTAGGGGCTCTCGCCGCGGTGCATGAAGCCCGAGAGCCCGTCGGTGGCGCGCAGGGTGGGGAAGCGCTCGCGCCGGCCCGTGATCACCTTGTGGGGGTAGACCTGGTGGCTCGTGTCGAGCACCAGGCGGTCGTGGGCGAAGTCGAAGACCCGGTGGAGCGCGACGCTCAGCTCCACCACGCCCAGGTTGCTGCCCAGGTGCCCCCCGGTGCGCGTGACGGACTCGATCAGGAACGCGCGCAGCTCGTCGCAGTAGGCGGCGACCTCCTCGGGGGTCAGGGCCTTGAGGTCGTCGGGGGCGCGGACGCGCTCGAGCAGCGGCATGCGGACCACCGTAGCACCCGCCCACGCTCCGGCGCGGCTTGCGCGCGGTGCCCGCGGCGCCGAAGATGCGCGCATGGCCGATCTGCCGCATCCCCCGCTGGCGGCCTCGGCGGTCGAGGCCTTCCTCGCTCAGGCCCGGCGCCGGGTGGACGCCTGGCTCGAGCGCGTGCTGCCGCCCGCGGGCAGCGGCGCGCCGCGCCTGGCCGAGGCGCTGCGCTACCCCGTCGAGGCGGGCGGCAAGCGCCTGCGGCCCGCGCTGGCGCTGGCCGCCTGCCGCTCCCTCGGGGGCTCCGAGGCCGCCGTGCTGCCCTTCGCCGGCGCGCTCGAGCTGGTGCACACCTACAGCCTGGTCCACGACGACCTGCCGGCCATGGACGACGACGCGCTGCGCCGCGGCCGGCCCACGAGCCACGTGGTCTTCGGCGAGGCGCTGGCGATCCTGGCCGGGGACGCGCTGCACACGCTGGCCTTCGAGTCGCTGCTCGAGGCCACGCCCGAGCCGCTGCTGGCCCGCGACCTGGCCCTGCTGCTGGCGCGCGCGGCCGGCCACGCGGGCATGGTGGGCGGCCAGGTCGAGGATCTCGCCGCCGAGGGCCGGCCCCCCGAGGAGGCGCGCCTGCTGCGCATCCACCGCGGCAAGACCGCCGCGCTGATCGCCGCGGCCGTCGAGCGCGGCGAGCGCGCGGCGGGCGCGTCGGCCCCCGTCCGCGCCGCGTTCCG
>CAZPOZ010000267.1:0-4890 GCA_964588235.1 uncultured Planctomycetales bacterium | reverse complement strand
GGGCGTTGGGCCCGCCGCCGTCGCGCCCGCCCGCGCCGCCGGCGCGGCCGCCGGCCCCGCAGGCGGCACCGCCGGCCGCTTTCGCCGGGGGCAGGGCGCGGCGGCCGTGGCCCACGCTCCGCAGGTGCAGCGGGCCGCCGCGGGCGACGCCGTTGCGGCGCACGGGGTGGAAGAAGGCCGCCAGCGGCGCGACCGGGTCGGGGAACAGGGCGTGCAGCGCCTCGTCCACGACGGCCAGCGCCACCGCGGCCCCGGGCACGGGCCGGCCCGAGGCGTCGGTGACCGTGAGGGTGGCCCCCGAGGTCGCCCCCGGCGCGACGACGGCGGCGTCGGGCGCGACCGTCGTGGTGAGCAGCCGCGTGACCGGCGGCAGTCGCAGCAGGCGCGTGGCGCCGAGCAGCCCGCCGCGGTCCACGCAGGCGAACGACGCCCAGACGTTGGGCGCGTGCGCCTCGAGGAGGCGCAGCGTGTAGAGCGCCGCCCGCCCGTCTGGGACGAGCACGCGCGCGTCCAGCAGCATCGCGCCCTCCAGCGTGGCCAGGAGCGGCCGGCCGGGCAGCGGCGAGAGCACGAGCAGCCGCGCCTCGTCCCCCACGGCGTAGGCGTCGCGGTCGGCCACGACCTCGAGCCGCTGCCCGTCGTAGCCCAGGCTGGCGTGCTCGCCGACGGCCCACACGCGCCGGCGGGCCGTGGCCGGCGGGCCCGCCTGCTCGCCCGCCTCGGGCTGCACGCTGGCCAGCAGCACGAAGGCGCCCGACCGGGGCAGGGTGAGGTCGGCCACGGCCTCTCCGCGCTCGTCGGTGACCCGCTCCACGCTGGCCAGGGCCGGGGGGGGGGCCGGGGAGGGGGTCGCAGCGGCGCCGCTCCCGTCGGTCGCCTCCGCGGGCAGCAGGCTCAGCTCCACGCGCCGTCCCCCCGCGGGGAGGCCGTCGGCGCGCTCCACACGGATCCGGACGTGGGCCTGGTCCTCGGGGCCGTAGAGGTGGCGGTCGCTGGTCAGGGCCACGCGCACCGGCGAGGTGACCAGCCCCAGGCCGCCGCTGCCGGCCACGGCCAGGCCGTCGGGCCCGGTCACGGTGGCGCGCAGCGTGACCCAGCCCTCGGCCAGCGTGGCCGGCAGGTGGGCGGGCACCGCGAGCGTCGAGGTGGCGTCGAGCGTGCCCTGGCCCTGGGCCAGGGGGACGGGCGCGAAGGCCTCGCGCTCGCTGCCGAAGAAGAGCCGCAGCAGCTCGTCCTCGGGGAACAGCTCGCGCTCGACGCGGTGGTGCAGCAGCTGCCAGGACACGGGCCGCCCGGCCAGCAGCGAGCCGTCGTAGCCCCGGGCGGCGACGCGGAAGGTCGTGTGGCCGCCGGCCTGGACGCGGGGGTCGGCAGCCGTCACGCGCACCTCGAAGGCCGGCCGGCGGTAGGCGTCGATCGTCAGCGGGGCGGCGTGGGTGCGTCCGTCGAGCTCGGCGCGCACCTCGCCCGCCCCGGTGGGGGCGTCGGCCGGCAGCGGGAACCCCGCCGCGAAGGTGCCCAGGCCGGGATCCACGCTTGCCCGGGCCTCCGCCAGCACGCGCTCGCCCGGGCCCACGAGGGTCAGGCGCGCCTCGCGCGCGGTCGGATCGAGCGCGGGCACCCCCGACTCGACGACGCGCACGATGCCCTTGACCTCCACCCGCTCCCCGGGCCGGTAGGCCGGCTGCGCGGTGACCAGCCACACGCGCCGGGCGGCGACGTCGGCCGGCACCCAGCGCTCCGAGCCCAGCGCCCAGTCGGCCCCGCGCGCGGCCACCACGCGCACGCGCTCGGGCAGGGGCCCCGGGAGGCGCACGAGGCCGTCGCTGCCCGTCACGCCCCGGGCCAGGGGCGCGTGGCCGCCGGCCCAGGCCTCGACCTCCACCCCCGCCAAGGGCGCGCCGGTGCTGCGGTCGGTGGCCCAGGCGAGCAGCAGCGAGGCGTCGCGCTTGGTGACCAGGGCGAGGTCGCTCACCAGGAGCAGCGCGCGCGCCTGGAGCCCGGACTGGCTCACGTCGACCACGTGGAGCCCGGCCGCGAGCGGATCGACGTCCAGGCTGCGCTTCTGCCCGGCCTGCGGGTAGGGCGCGCGCAGACGCCGCAGGGTGGGCGCGGGGACGGCGGAGGGCACGGGCTCGCTGCGCAGCAGGAGCTCGTAGACCTCGAGCGCGCGGGCGAGGCCCTGCGGTCGGCTCAGGTCCAGGCCCTCGGCCGCGAAGCGGGCGAACAGGTCCGGGCGCACGAGCCGGGTCAGCGTGATCTCCAGGGGGCCGGCCCGGCTCGAGCGCAGGTCCAGGCGCGGCCGGTCCGCGGCGCTGCCGCTGCGCTCCACGCTCACGTAGAGGTCGTCGGCACGGGCCTCGGGCGCCAGGAGGAGGGCGCCCAGCGCCCAGGCGGACAGGAGCAGGGCCCCGCGGGCGGGGCGGGTCAGGCGGCTGCGCATGCGGGAAGGCCTCCGGCCCCATTGGACACCCGGGGGCGCCCCGGGTTCACGGCCGGAGCCGCCCGGGCGCGGCGCGGCGGGGTGGGGCGGAGCGGGGCGGGGCGGCGAGCGGAGGCCGGTGCGCTCCCGGTGTAGGCTCTGCCCCTCCATGCGCGCCGCCGTGCTGCTCCTGCTCAGCGCCGGGCTCTGCGCCGCCCTCGGCCCGGGGTCCCCCGGGGCCCGGGCGGCGCCCGACGGGCCCGGGGCCGCCCCCGGCGGCGGGCCCGGCCCCCTGCGCTACCTGACCAGCGCCGAGGTGGGGGCCCGGCTCGAGAGCCTCGCCGCCCGCTCCGGGCCGGGCCTGCCGCCCAGCTCGCTGAGCGAGTACGGGCGCAGCGCCGGCGGCCGGCCCCTGCGCGCCCTGTGGGTGGGCGCCCCGGAGCGCCCGACGGTGCTCGTCCACGGCGGCCTGGCCGAGAACGACGCGGCCGGCGTGGTGGCCGTGCTGGCCTTGGCCGAGCGGTTGTTCGCACCCGAGGGCCTGGAGGCCCTGCGCCGCGTCTCCTTCCTGCTCCTGCCGGCGCCCAACCCCGACGCGCTGGACGCCTTCCTCGCGGGCGCCGCCCGCGCCGGGGGCGGCGCGCTCGACCGCGACCGGGACGGCCGCCGCGGCGAGGACGGCCCCGACGACCTCGACGGGGACGGCGAGGTCCTGACGATGCGGCGGGCCAGCCCCCGCGGGACCTACGTCGCCGGGGACGCGCTGGGCGCGCCCGGCACGCCGGCCGGCGACCCCCGCCGGCTGGTCGAGCGCGGGCCGGACGCCCGCCGGCCCGCTTCCTACGAGGTGCGGGCCGAGGGGCGGGACGACGACGGCGACGGGGAGGTCGGCGAGGACCCGCCCGGCCTGGACCTCACGCGCCAGCTGGCGGGCTGGTGGGACGCCCAGGGACCCTGGGGCGGCGAGGGGGGCTTCGCCGGGGCCGCCCCCGAGGCGCGCGCGCTGATGGACCTGTCCTACGGCGCGTCCACGCTCGTGGCCTGGTACGGATTCCGCAGCGAGGGCCCGTTCCTGCTCCGGGCGAGCGAGAACGGCACCTCGGCCGACGCCGACGCGGCGCTGTACGACGCGCTCTCGGCGGCCCTGGCCGAGCGGGTGAAGGTGGCCACGCGCAAGGCCTCCGAGCAAGGGCGGGCGCCGAACCCCGGCAGCGACCTGGACTGGGCCTCGGCGCACCTGGGCCTGCCCGCCTTCGCCCTGCCCGTCTGGCGCATCCCCAAGCAGGAGGGCTACGCAGCCGAGCGGGCCGCCCCCGACGACGTGGACTGGCTGCTGTGGAACGACCGCGTCCTCGGGGGGCAGGGGTTCAAGCCCTTCCAGCCGTTCCAGCACCCCACCCTCGGACCCGTGGAGATCGGGGGCTGGCGGCGCTTCACCCGCTTCGAGCCCCCGCCGGCCGAGCTGAGCGCGGCGGTCCTGTCCGTCTGCGACGCGCCCCTGGTGCACGCGGGCTTCGCCCCGGCGCTGGCCCTCACGCTGAAGGTCGAAGACCTCGGCGGCGGCCTGGTCGAGGTGCGCGGCGCGGTGCTCAACGTGGGCGGAGGCCCCACCGACCTCGTCCTGGCCCAGCAGCGCCGACGCGACATGCCGGTCCGGCTGCGGCTCGCGACGGAGCCCGGGGTGGAGCGGCTCGCCGGGCCCGCCAGCGCCGACCTGGGCAGCCTGGTCGCGGGGGCGGCCTCCACCGAGGTCCGCTGGCTGCTCCGCGCGGTGCCCGCGCGGCCCGGCCGCGCGCCGCGGCCGGTGCTGGGCACGGCCACGGCCGAGCACCGCGTGGCCGGACGCGTCTCCGAGACGGTGGAGCTGCGATGAAGACGCCGCGTCCGCTCCACCGGGTCGTCGCCGCCCTGGCCCTGCTCGGCCTGCTGGGGACCGGACCCTCGCCCGCGGCCTCCGCCGACGGGCCGCGCAGCGTGGCCGAGATCACCTTCGACCGCTACTACGACGTGGCGGGGCTCGGCCGGGCGCTGGCGCTGCTGCACGAGGCCTACCCGCGGCACACGCGCCTGTCCTCGATGGGGCCGAGCCGCGAGGGGCGGCCGCTGTGGGTGCTCACCGTGTTCGAGCCCGGCGGCACCGACCCCGACCAGCGGCCGGCCTTCTACGTGGACGGCAACACGCACGGCAACGAGGTGCAGGCCGCGGAGACCTGCCTGTTCATCGCCAAGCACCTGCTGACGCGGGACGACCCCTGGGTGCGGGCGCTGCGCGCGCGCGTCACCTTCCACGTGGCGCCCTGCGTGAACCCCGACGCCCGCGAGCGCTTCTTCACCTCGCCCCAGAGCGAGCACAGCCCGCGGCGGGTGCTCCGGCCCTTCGACGACGACCGCGACGGGCGCGCCGACGAGGACGGCCCCGACGACCTGGACGGCGACGGCCAGATCGTGGACATGCGCGTGGCCGACCC
>CAZPOZ010000266.1:0-4890 GCA_964588235.1 uncultured Planctomycetales bacterium | reverse complement strand
GCCGGCCGCTTGGGTACGGCCTGCAGAGGCCATCCATGGGGCCTTCCGCAGGAGACGTCTCGCCCGCCGGAGGACCCTACCCCTAACTTGGTGGCCATGTGCGTCACTCCAGCGCGATCGGCATGACGACGTAGACGTAGTCGTCGCCGTCCGTGAGCTTGCCGGGGGTCTTGCCCGAGGTGAACTCGAAGCGCACCTCCGCCTCCGGCTCCATCACCTTGAGGGCCTCGAGCAGGAAGGCCGGGTTGAAGCCCATGCGCTCGGCCGGGCCGTCGTAGGCCACGGGGAGCTCCACCTTGGCCTCGCCGACCTCCGCGGCGCGCGAGCGCAGGGTGAGCAAGTCCTTGGTCACGTCCACCTGGATGCTGATCGCGTCGCGCGTGGTGAGCAGCGCCGCGCGCCGGAGGGCGGTGGCGAAAGGGGCCACGGGCACGCGGAAGGCGCGCGCGGAGGGCTTGGGGATCACGTCCTCGTAGGCCGGGAAGGTGCCGTCGATCAGCCTCGAGATCACCAGGGCCCGACCGCACTGGAACATGACCTGGCGCTCCTGGAGCGCCACGGACAGCTCGGCGCCGTCGTCGCCGACCACGCGCTCGAGCAACGACAGCCCTTTGGAGCCCACGATCACCCGCACCTCCTTGTCGACCGGCGTCGTCAGGGGGTGCGTGGCGCGCGCGAGCCGGCGCCCGTCGGTGGCCACGAGCTCGAGCAGGCTGCCCGAGGCCCGGAACAGCACGCCGTGCAGCGCGAACCGGCCGGCCTCCTTGGCCGTGGCGAACACGGTGCGCCGGATCATGGCCTTGAGGACGGTGCCGGGCAGGCGGGCGCCGCCTGCCGCCGGGAAGCGACCGAGCTCACCGAAGCTGCGGGCGTCCTCTCCGCGGATGCGGAACGAGTTGCGTCCGCTCTGGAGCAGCAGCGTGCCTTCGACCTCCTGGAGCGTGGCCGTCTCGCTCTCGATCTCCCGCACGACCGAGAGCAGGCGCGCGGCCGGGACGACGAGGGTCCCGGCCTCCTCGACCTCGGCCTCCTCCAACGAGAGTCGCAGGCTCACGTCCAGGTCCGTGGCCTCGAGGGTCAGGCCCCCCGAGCGCTCGGCCCGCAGGGCCACGCACTCGAGCACGGGGTTGGGGCTCTTCGTGGACGCGACGGAGGCGGCGTGCCCCATCGCCTCGAGGAGCAGCTGGGTCGGCAGGGTGGCCTTCATGGGCGCAGGGTGCTCCCGGGAGGGACGGGCAGCCTGGATCGCTCCGGCTGCGCGGACGTCAGGGCGGCGCCCCTCTGGCTCTGTCTCTCAGATCCAAGAGAGGTCGTTTGGTGATGGTCGTGAAGGGGCCGGTCGCATTCGTCGGGATCGACCAGGCACGAACCCGTAATCCTTTGTATCTCAAGAACTTGCGTCTCAAGAGCCTTCGTGGAAAAGGCTCCGGAATCGACCAGGGATTCTAGTGCGGGGCTGGGGACGGACGGAGGGGTTTCCCGCTGCGCGCGCCCGGGAGACGGCGATCGCTCCGACCTCCGACCCCCAACGCCCCCAAGCCCTCCACGCCGCTCCCCCGTCCCTCCACGGGAATGCGACGGCCAGACCTCCGCGGGGCTCGCCGGGAGGGCCCCAGCGACGAGGGGCCTGCCGCCGCACACCCCAGGCCTAAGGGCGGGCGCCCTCGCCTGGGCCCGGAACGGGTAGACTCCGTAACCCCTTATGGGGGAGACGGTTGTGGTTGTGTTTCCCGGGCTCTCCACAGGTTCCTCAGGAACGGGACCCGGCTCCCGGGGGCTCAGCGCAGGCGATCGAGCAGGCGCGAGACCTCGGCGGCGAACCGGGGGTTGGTCGCCAGGGTGGCCTCCACCTTCTGCACGCCGTAGAGCACGGTCGTGTGGTCGCGTCCGCCCAGGTGGTGACCGATCTCCTCGTAGGAGAGGGCCGTCACCTGGCGGGCCAGGTACATGACCACCTGACGGGCCAGGCTGACGACGCGGGTGCGCTTCTTCGAGCGCAGGTCGGCGGGCTTCACCTGGTAGTGGCTGGACACGCGCTCGGCGATCGTGTCCAGGGTGATGGCAGGCCGCACGCGGTCCAGGGACGGGGCCAAGGCCTCGTGGGCCAAGGCGAGGTCGATGGGCTGCTCCATGACCCGCGAGCGGGCCACCAGGCTCAGCAGGGCGCCCTCGATCTCGCGGATGTTGCTGCGGAAGCTCGAGGCGATGTACTCGACCACGTCGTTGGGGATCTCGACCCCCTGGAGCTCGGCCTTGCGACGCAGGATCGCCATGCGGGTCTCCATCTCCGGCTGCTCGAGCGGGGCGACGAGCCCCCACTTGAACCGGGAGACGAGGCGGTCCTCCAGGGTGGGAATCTCGCTGGGCGGCGCGTCGCTGGAGATCACGATCTGCCGCCGCTGCTGGTAGAGGCGGTTGAAGAGGTGGAAGAACTCCTCCTGCGTGCGCTCCTTGCCGGCCAGGATGTGGATGTCGTCGATCACGAGCAGGTGGACGTCACGGAAGCGGGCCCGGAACCGGTCCACGTCGTTGGCCTTGAGCGAGACGAGGAACTCGTTGACGAACTCGGCGCAGGAGAGGAAGCAGATCCGCTGGCCGGGGCTGTGCGCGAGGAAGGCGTGGCAGACCGCGTGGAGCAGGTGCGTCTTGCCCAGCCCGACGGATCCGTGGATGAAGAGCGGGTTGTAGGAGTTGCCCGGATCGCGGGCGACCGCCTGGGCGCTGGCGTGGGCCAGCTGGTTGGACGGTCCGCTGATGAAGTTGGCGAAGGTGTAGTGCTCGCCCAGGAGCAGGGGCTGGTCGGACTCGCCCGTCCCGTGGAAGGCGCGGGCGGCCGGACGGGCCGGAGCCGGGGCGGCGGCCGCCCCGTCGGCCGGGGGAGCGCCGGCGGCCGCCTCCGGGGGGGCGCCCGCGGGGGGGGCCGTCGGCGGCGGCGCTGCGGACGGCGCCGGCGCCGCCGACGCGGGCGGGACGACCACCTCGAGCCGGAGGACGACCGGGCCCTGGGCGACCTGCTCCGCGCAGCGCTCCAGGAGCGGGCGGAAGTCCTTCTCGATCCACTGCTGGAAGAACCGGTTGGGCACGCCGAGCACGACGTCGCTGCCCTGCCAGCGCACCAGGTTCGTGCGCTGGAACCAGGTCGAGAACTGCAGCTTGGTCACGTGCCGCCTCACGGAGTCCAGCAGCTGCTGGAAGCGCGTCTGCTGGGGGTCCACGAGCACCTCGCCTTCCTGAGCCTGCCTCATGCGCCCGCCTCTGCCTGCCTGGGTCGTGCCTGGGAAGCTGCGCCGACCGCCGTCCGTGCCTGCGTGGCCTGCCCGCCGCGCCATCGCGCCCGGAGCGCGACGGGCGGCAAGGTAGGGGCGGCGGACCCGACGCGCAATCCCGCAGGAGGCGCGCCGATTCCATGCGGGGCGAACAGAGCGTCTACTGCCAAGCCCAAGGAACAGGGCCTGTGGGCACGGGTGGCGCGCGAGGGCGAGCGCGCGTCGCGGGCGCGGCGCCCGCGCGCCGTCCCTCGCCCGTGCGGCGTGCCGCCGACCCGCGTGGCGTCGCGGCTCAGGCGCGGGCCAGGGCGCGCAGGCGCAGGACGACCGAGGTGAGCGCGGCGGCCGCGCCCCGGGCGCCGGCCTCGTCGGCCCGCGCGTCGGGGCTCAGCCGCACGGTCGAGGCAGCGCGCCGTGACGACAGACCCATCGCCAAGAGCGACGGGCTGACCTCCGTGCCGCCGAGCGCGCAGGCGCTCCCCGTGGCCACCGCGTAGCCGGCCAGGTCCAGGTTGATGCTCGCGGCCTCGCCCTCGACGCGGTCGAGCTCGAGGGTCAGCAGCCCGGGGAGCAGACGGGTCCCCTGCCCGAGCCGACGCCAGCCCTCCAGGGCCCCGAGCGCCTGGAGGAAGGCTCGCTCCCAGGCCAGGAGCCGCGCGGCGGCGCCGTCGGCCTCCGCGAGCGCCTCCTCCAGGGCGGCGGCCAGCCCCAGCGCCCCCGCGACGTTCTCCGTGCCCGGTCGCAGGCGGTCCTCCTGGAGACCGCCGACGAGCAGCGGGTCGATGCGCACGCCCCGGCGCACCCGCAGCAGACCCGTCCCCCGGGGGCCGCCCAGCTTGACGCCCGACAGCACCAGCAGGTCGGCCGCGGCGGCGACCGCCGCCACCGGGCTGCGTCCGGGCAGCAGCACGGCGTCGACCAGCAGGGGGATGCGCAGGGGAGCCAGGCCGGCGGCCACCTCGGTCACGGGCAGCAGCACGCCGGTCTCGTGGTTGGCGGCCATGAGCGCGGCCACGGCGGCGCCCGGGGCCGCGGCGGCGAGGAACGCCGCGGGGTCGAGCTGCCCGCGCTCGTCCACGGGGACGGGGCACACCTCGAACCCCTCGGCCGCCAGGCGCCGGGCGGCCGCCAGCACGCAGGGGTGCTCCACGGCGGACACCACGATCCGGCGTGACACGGTCGCTCGCGCCCGGGCGGCCCCCAGGAGCCCCAGGTTTGCGGCCTCGGTGCCGCCCGAGGTGAAGACCACCTCCCGCGGCCGCGCGCCCAGCGCGGCGGCCGCCCGACGCCGAGCCTCCTCGAGGGCGTCCTTGGCGGCGCGCCCCTCGGCGTGCAGCGAGGAAGGGTTGCCGTGCAGCGTGGCGAGCGCCTGCTCGAGCGCGCTCCGCGCAGCCTCCCGCAGGGGCCAGGCGGCGGCGGCGTCCAGGTAGGCGCGGGCCGCGGGCATGGGGTCATCGTACGGGGAGCGGGCCGGGCGCAGCCGCGCCCACGCGGGCCCCGGCCGACGGCTCGCGGGTCGGTGGTGTCCTACCTTGGCTCCCCTGCGCGCGGGCGGCGCGCTGGGCTCAAGGGCGCTCAGGCCGCTTCCTCCTCCTTGCGCAGGCCTTGAGGCGCGTCGTCGTCG
>CAZPOZ010000265.1:0-4900 GCA_964588235.1 uncultured Planctomycetales bacterium | reverse complement strand
CCCGGTGCGCGTTCGTCCAGCCCCAGCGGGCGAAGGAGGACGCTGCCCTGCCGCCCACCGCGTGGAGCGGCCGCGACGGCGCGCCGCACGTGCGCTGGGTCGCCCCGCGGAGGGGCGCGGTCGGTCAGCGCCGCTCGACGAAGGCCACGAAGAGGCCGCCCGCGCGGCGGAAGGTCACGGGGGGCACGCCGTTCACCTGCCCGCGGCGGCCGGCGGGCGCGGCGGCGGCGTCCAGGGCCCAGGCCTTCACGCAGGCCTTGAACAAGGTGCGGAAGGAGGCCTCCGGGTCGGGGCCCTCGGGCCCCAGCACGAGGAAGGCGCGGGCCCGCGCGCCCAGGCCCACGTCGGGATCCTGCGCCCAGCCCGCGGCGTCGGGCAGCGCCGCCGGCCACGGGCGCGTGTCCAGGGGGCCTGCGCGCCGCTCGCGCGCGTACCAGGGCCAGGCCAGCCGGGGCAGGCCGGGCCCCAGCAGCACCAGGTCGCCGGGCCCTGCGTAGTGCTGCACGAGCGCCGACACCTCGCGCCAGGCCTCGCTGCCGTAGGGGTGGCCGCCGTGCAGGAAGGCCGTGGGGTCGGCGGGGTCGCTGGCGACCGTGACGGGCACCTCCTCGTCGTTCAGCCGGCGCCGCTCCACGATCGAGAGCTGGCCTTCCACCCCGTGGTAGGCCAGCAAGCCCAGGCCCGCCCCCGCGCCCAGCAGCCCCCAGGCCGCGCGTCGAAGGCCCGTCGGCAGGCTCCCCGCCCCGAGCAGCGCGAGCCCCCACAGCGGCAGGGCCGCCACCGCCCCGTCGGCGCCTCCCCGGGGGGAGAGCAGCGTCGCCCCTCCCAGCAGCAGCACGGCTCCGCCCAGCAGCAGGCCGCGAGCCAGGGGCCGGCGCAGCACGGCGGCGACGCCCAGGAGCAGGACCGGCAGCCAGGCCAGGGCCAGCGCCAGCGGCAGCCAGGGCTGGGAGCCGAGCACCTGCGCCGCGTCCTGCCCCCGGCGCTGCCCGTCGATCACCAGCAGCGCGGGGCCTGCGAGCGCCCGCATCAGCCCCTCGGCCGCGGCGGGGAACGGGGAGACGGGGGCCGCGGCCCGAACCGGCCCGGCGGTGTCGGCGCCCACCGCGGAGGCCAGCGCCAGCGCCCCCAGCACCGCCGCACCGTAGGCCAGCAGCGGGGCCGCGATGGAGGCGGGCGGCTCGCCCGGGCCCGGGTGGCGGCGGCGACGGCGCCAGACGACGGCCGCGTGCAGGGCGAGCCCGAGCAGCGCCAGCAGGGCGCTGGGGTCGGTCAGCAGGCAGAGGAGCCCCACGAACGCCGCGGCGATCAGGGTCGTGGGCGCGCCGCGGTCGATCCAGCTCAGGTGCAGGCTCGCCAGCGCGAGCACCCCGACCAGCAGCAGCCCCGCCGGATGGGCCTGTTGCCCCACGGCCACGAAGGTCGGCGCGAAGGCCAGGGCCGCGGTCCAGAGCAGCCCGACGCCCGGGGGGGCCGAGGGGGCGGCCGCCGGCCCCCCCTCGGGCCCGGCCGGCCCCGTCGGGGGGGGCACGGCAGGCAGCAGCCGGCGGCCGAGCCGCCAGACGAGCAGCACGGCCAGGACGCCCAGCAGGGCGAAGGGCATGCGCAGGCGGTCCTCGCCCACGGCCCCGTCCTGGCCGGACCCGAGCAACGCGCGCGTCGCACGCGCCAGGGCCGTCGTGGTGAGGGACGGGTCCGCGCGCAGGGCCTCCCCCAGGGAGTCGCGCGAGGCCACGGTTAGCCGCCAGGCCTCCTCGGCGCTGAGCGCGTGCTTCTCCAGGCCGACCCAACGGATCACGAAGGCGCCGAAGAGCAGGTTCCAGAGGGCCCGGGGCGGCTTCGTCCACGCCATGGGTCGCCATCGAACCAGCGGGCTCGGAGGGTGTCCAACGGGTTCCGTCGGTCGCGGCCGCCGGCGCAGGGGC
Organism: uncultured Planctomycetales bacterium; assembly: GCA_964588235.1. Classification (GTDB taxonomy): domain Bacteria; phylum Planctomycetota; class PLA2; order PLA2; family JAEUHO01; genus CAZPOZ01. The sequence goes on along the minus strand of CAZPOZ010000265.1, from coordinate 2,975 downwards.
GCAGGGCTCTGGGTAGGGTGGCCTGCCCGGGGCGCGGGCGCCGGCGTCGGCCCCCGACACCCCTCCTGCCTGGAGCCCGCCCATGCTGCGTCGCTGGATCCCGCTCGCCCTGGCGTTCGCGGCCCTGCTCGTCACGCCCGCGGTACGGGCCGACGAGGCCGCCGACCGGCGTGCGCGCCTGCGCCAGGCCGAGGAGGCGCTGCGCGACCGACGCTGGGCGGAGGCCGCGGCGGCCCTGGCCGGCGTGCGGACCGCTCACCCCGGCACGGCCGAGGGCGTGGAGGCCTGGGCGCTGGAGGCCCGCGCGCTGCTCCTGGCCGGTCGGGCGCGCGAGGCGCTCGACGCCACCAGCGCCTTCCTCGTGGCTCACGGCGCCGACGCCTGGGCCGGCCGGGTGCGCCACGTGGCCGCCGACGCGACCGCTGCCCTGGGTGAGGCCGCGAAGACCAGCGAGGCGCTCACCGCCTTGGCCGACGACGTCACGGCCCCCGCGGCGCTCGCGCGCATCGGCGCGCTGCACCTGCGCCTGGCCGACGAGGACTTCGACGGCGTGGAGGGGAAGGACGACCTGGGGCGGATGGTGAAGCGCCGGGACGTGTCGCGGGCGCTCGGCGCCTACCGCCTGGCCCTGCACGTGGGCCTCCTCCCGGCGGACGCCCTGCGCGCCCGCGAGCGCGTGGCCGCGTGCCAGGAGGCCACCAACGACGCCGCCGGCGCCCGGGCCACGTGGAAGGCGCTGCGCGAGGAGGGCGAGGCGGAGGAGAAGCGCGGCGGCGCCGAGGCGGCCGCGGCCCGCGCCAGGCTCGAGCGCGCGACCGTGGGCGAGGCCCGCGCGGCCCTGCGTTCGGGCGACGCCGACGCGGCCCGCGCCCTGCTGCGCGGCGCGCTCGCGGCCTTCCCCGGGGGCGCGCTGGCCTTCGAGACGCTGGTCCTGCTGGGCGAGGAGCGTCTCACCCCGCGCGGGGGCTCCGTGGAGGAGCGCGCCTTCGAGGAGGGCGTGGCCTGGCTCACGCGGGCCACCCTCGAGCACGGCGCCCACCCGCAGGTGGCCGACGCCGGCCGCCGCCTGGCCGAGGCCTACGAGCAGCGCGGGCAGCCGGCCAAGGCCGCCGAGGTCGAGGGCGCGCTCGCCGCGCGCGCGCCCGCGGACGCGGCCGCGCCCCTGGCCCGCGACCGCGCCGCCCAGGCCCTGCGCAAGGCCGGCCGCTTCGACGACGCCATCGCCGAGTGGAACCGCTTCCTGGCGGCCTACGCCAACCATCCCCTGTGGCCCGACGTGCGCGAGAAGATCGCCGCCGCCTCGCTGGAGAAGGCCGAGGCGCTGGTGGCCGCGGGCGACACGCCGGGCGCCGTCGCGGCGCTGCGGCGCTTCGCCGAGGAGCGGCCCGACGACGCGCGCGCCCCGGCGGCGCTCGACCGGGCCGCCGGCGCGCTGCGGGCGGCGAAGGACGCCGCGGGCGCGATCGAGCTGTGGCGGGCGCTGGCCGGCCGCTACGCCTCCACGCCGCTCGCGCCGCAGGCGCGGCTCTCCGTGGCGCTCACGCTCGAGGACGACCTCAAGCGCCTGGAGGAGGCCGTGGCCGCCTACGAGGAGGTGCTCGCGCGCCACAAGCGCACGCCGCAGGCGCAGGAGGCCGAGGCGCGGCTGGAGCGGCTCAAGGGCAAGCACCTCGAGCTGCGCCTCACGCGCGTGCTGGGCACGGCCGAGACGCCGGCGCTCCACGTGGTCAGCCGCAACGTCGAGGCCCTGCGGGTGCGCATCTACCGCCTGGGGGTCGAGGAGTACGTGGCGCGCAAGGGCACCCTCGAGGGGGTCGAGGCCCTGCAGCTCGAGGTGGTCAAGCCCGACCTGACGGCCGAGTGGAGCGTCGAGGGCTACCGGCCCTTCCACCTCCTGGAGGCCGATCGGCCCCTGCCCGTGAAGGGGCCGGGGGCCTTCGTCGTCGTGGCCGGCGACGACGACCTGACGGCGACCGTGGTCGCGGTGATCAGCGACGTCGAGGTCGTGGTCAAGCAGGGGGCGGGCGGGCAGGCGCTCGTCTGGGCCTTCGAGCGCGGCACGCAGGCGCCGATCCCCGGCGCGCGCGTGCTCGTGCCCGAGGGCGGGCGGCTGCGCGAGCTGGGCCAGACCGGGCCCGACGGCACCTGGTCGGGCGGGCTCGGCGGGGGGCGCGTGCTGGTCTCCACGCCGAAGGGCACGGCGCTGTGCGAGGCCGCCCGGGGCGCGGCGTCGGGGTCGGGCTTCGTCACCCGCGCGCACGTGGCCACCGACCGGCCCGTCTACCGCCCCGGGCAGAGCGTGGGCTGGCGCGCGCTGCTGCTGGAGGTCCGCGATGGCCTGCTGGCCCTGGCGCCGAAGACGGCCGGGCGGATCGCGCTCGTGGATCCGCGCGGGCAGGTCGTGGCCGAGCGCGAGGTGGCCGCCGACGACGGCAGCGTCTTCTCCGGCTCCTTCGACGTGGACGCCGAGGCGCCGCTGGGCGCCTGGAGGCTCCGGCTCAGCGTGGAGGGCCGCGGCGTCCACGAGGGCTCCTTCCAGGTGCTCGAGTACCGCAAGCCCGAGTTCACCGTGGAGGTGCTGCCCGAGCGCGCCGTCGTGCCCACGGGCGAGCAGGTGAAGGCGCGCATCGTGCTCGCCTACGCCTTCGGCGGCCCCGTGGGCGGGGCGGCCGTGGAGTGGACGGCCTGGCGCCGCCCGCGCGCGTTCTCGGCGCCCGATCCCGACGACGTCTCCTTCTACCTGCGCTCGGCGGGCGACGCCGCCGACCGGGAGCGCGCCGGCGCCGGCGCGGGCGCGCTCGTGGCGCGGGGCTCGGGCACCACGGCGCCCGACGGCACGCTGGCGGTCGCGTTCGACGCCGGCGCCGCCGACGAGGACGCCGAGATCGTGCTGTCCGCGCAGGCCGAGGACGTGACCCGGCGCTGGGTGACCGGCGGCGGCCGCGTGGCCGTGGCGCGGCGCGACCACCTGGCCT
>CAZPOZ010000264.1:0-4908 GCA_964588235.1 uncultured Planctomycetales bacterium | reverse complement strand
CTCCTGGAGGCCGGCGACCAGGCCCCGCGCGGCGAGCGGGCCCGCCTGCTGGCCTCCGTGCGCCGCGCGCTGGCCGCCTACCTCACGGAGGTCGAGTCGCGGCTGGCCGACCCGGAACAGCTCCCCGAGGCCTACGGCCTGGTCGACTCGCGCCGCCTGGTGCAGTACGTGTGGCCCGTCGCGCTCCACGGTTGGCTGCTCGCCGAGTGCGCCGCCCGCGGGCTGGACGCCGAGGCCGCGCGCGCCGACCTGCGTCGCGTCGCCCGCGTGCTCGAAGAGGCCCAGCACGCCGACGACGGCTGGGGCCACGGCCGCGTCCGCCCGGCGCCCGCGGGGGGCCCGCCGCCAGGCCCGGCCCCGGGCCCGGCGCCCGGGCGTGCCGGCCTCACGCTCGGCGGGTACCCGCCGACCCTGCTCGCGCCCACCCACTGCGCCGCCGCGGCCGTGGCCTTCCTCGATCGCGCGCTGGGCCGGGGCCTGAGCCCCGCCGCCCGCCGCGCCCGGGCGCACTACGGGCGCGCCGTGCTGCGCAACGGCAACGTGCCCTACGACGTCCGCCAGCAGAGCGCCACCGCCGACCTCACCGGCGTCGGACGCGCGGCGGGGGCGCTGGTGGCGCTGCACGCGCTGGGCGCGCCCGCCGACGATCCGCTGCGCGAGCGGGTCGCCGGGTTCCTGCGGCAGCACTGGGACCTCGTCGGCGAGGGGCATGGCTCGCCCGTGCTCAACCTGGTCTTCGGGGCGCTGGCCGCGCGCCTCCTGCGGCCCGAGGACGTGCGCGCGTTCGAGGCGGCCTGGCTGCCGGCGGTCCTGGCCCGGCAGGACGCGGCGGGCGCCTTCGACTGCGCGTGCCAGACGCGCCTGTTCGGCTCCACCTGCGACTCGCCGGCCCACCGGGGCCTGGGCGGCCTGGCCGCCCTGGCGGAGGGGCAGCGCGCGTACGTGACGGCGCTGACCACCTTCGTGCTGCTGCTGGACCGGGGGCTGCCGCGCATCCTCGAGCCGGGCCCCGCCACGCCCGCCCCGGCGGTCACGCCGCGCTGAGCGGCGGGGGCGTCCCACGTCGCTTCGCCCGCGCGCGAACGGCGGGTGGTGTCCTGGTTTGCTGCCCCTGCGCGCGGACGGCGCGCTGGGCTGGGGGCGCTCAGGCCCGCATCGGCTCGTTACGTAGGCCGCATACGCGGCCTCGCCGCTGCGGGCCTTCCGCCTCCCATCCAGCGCCCCGGTGTGCCTCAGTCCAGCCTTCAGAGGGCAAGGGAGGACACTACCGAACGGCGGCGGGCCTTTGACCCCCCCGGCAGGTGGGGCTAGGCTGCCTCCATGCGCCTCGCGCTCCGCCCGCTCCACGGGGTCCTGCTGGGCCTGGCGGCGCTCGGCCCGGCCGCCCCGCGGGCCCGAGGCGACGGACCTGCCCCGGCGCCCGCCCCGGCGGCCGTCCCGGCGCCGGCGCCCACGGTGCAGACGGCCCCGACGGCCGCGGAGGCGACCGCGGCGCTCACGAAGGCCCTGCAGGTCGAGCAGAGCCTCGTGGAGGCCATGGCCAAGGTGCGGCGGCACTCGGTCAGCGTGCTCAACCTGCGCCCCGACCCCCGGCGGCCCGGCGCCCTGGGGATCGCCGGCGTGGGCTCCGGCGTGCTCGTGAACAAGAGCGGTCGCCTGTGGGTCATCACGAACGTGCACGTGACGGCCGGCAGCGCCGCGCTCGAGGTCGTGACGATCGACGGCGAGCGGCGGCGCGTGAACCAGGCCGACGCGATCGAGAAGTACGACTTCGCCCTGCTCGAGTTCGTCGAGAAGCCCAAGGGGCTCAAGGGGGTGGACGTGCGGGCCGAGGCCAGCCGCGCGCTCGCCGAAGGAGCGTGGGTGCTGGCCACGGGCAACCCCTTCTTCCTCGCGCTGGACGGGCAGCCCGTGTGCACGCTGGGCGTGATCAGCGGCACCGACCGCATCCTGGGCGGCGAGTACTTCTACGGCAACGCGATCCAGCACGACGCGGAGGTCAACCCGGGCAACTCCGGCGGTCCGCTGTGGAACGCCAAGGGCGACCTGATCGGCATCAACGGCAAGATCGCCTCGCGCTCCCAGGTGCCGGGGGCCAACCCCAGCAACACGGGCGCCTCCTTCTCGATCCCCATCCACCAGGTGGCCGCCTTCCTCGACCAGCTGGTGAAGGAGGGCGACGCCCGCTCCGGCTTCCTGGGCCTGGAGACCGAGACGAGCACCGACGAGAAGGGCAACCCCGTGGGCGCCCGCGTGCTCACGGTGGACCGCCGCAGCCCCGCGCTGGCCGGCGCCGGGAGCCGCTCGGTCGGCCTGGCGCGCGACGACGTGATCACGAAGATCACCCTGGCAGGCCGCGTCTACGACGTGCGCACCTCGACCGACCTGACGAACGCGCTCGTGCTCTACCCGGCCGGCGCCAAGGTGACGATCGCCTTCCGCCGGGGCAAGCGCGGCGGCACCTGGTCGGGCGCGCTGGCGGCCGGCGAGTGAGCGGGCGGCCGGCGGGGCAGCGTCGCGGGGCCTCCTGGGCGGGGGCGCTGCTCGGCGCCGTGCTGCTCGCGGCGACCCCGTGGGGCGGGCCCGCGGCGGCCGAGGAGAAGGGCTCGCTGCCGCGCATCGAGGAGGAGTTCAAAGCCGCGATCCGCAAGGTGGCCCCGAGCACCGTGCGCTGCCTGCCCGTGGGCGCGCCCAAGGAGCAGGACGGCTCCTCGGGCGTGATCGTCTCCCGGCGCGGCCTCGTGCTCAGCGACGGCGACGCCGGCACGCTGCTCAAGGTGGTGGGCGAAGGGCGCCAGGCGCGCCTGGAGAAGGCCGGCGACGTGGACGACGTCGAGGTGCGGGTGCCCGACCCGAAGTCGGGCTTCAAGGCCTACCGGGCCAGGGTGCTGCGCCGTGACCACGACGTGGACACCACGCTGCTGCGCATCGTGGACCCGCCGTCCTCGGGCTTCCCCGGCTTCCTGTCCGCGGGCAGCAGCGACGACCTGCGCGTGGGCGACTTCCTCTTCGCCATGGGCAACGCCTTCAGCCTCTCGGCCGAGGGCACGCCGAGCCTGACCTCGGGCGTGGTCTCCGCGCTCGTGCCGCTGCCCTCCGGGCACGACCACGGGCGCTACGAGCTGCTCTACACGAGCGCGGCCGTGAACCCGGGGGTCAACGGCGGGCCCCTGGTGGACGTGGAGGGGCGCCTGGTGGGCACGGTCTCCACCTTCATGCTGCCGCTGCCCAAGGAGCCCTTCCAGTTCCTGGGCCGGGGCGTGCCCGTCCAGCGGCTCCGGCGCCTGTACGCGGACCTGCCCGAGGCGGCCGAGGCCTTCCCCGAGCAGAAGCCGGTCAAGGCGCGCAGCACGCAGGCGGCGGCCCTGGAGGCCACCTTCGCCGCCGTCGGCGAGGCGGGATACCCCTTCGTCGCCAGCCTGACCGTCGAGCGCTCCGCTCCCTACCAGCAGGTGTTCCCCGCGGGCGGCGCCCCCCGCCCGGTGCCCTGCTACCAGGGGCCGATGAGCGCCGTGGTCGTGGGGGCCGACGGCACGCTGGCCACCAGCCTCTACAACCTCACGAACCTGTTCACCCTCGTGCATCCCGGCAGCGTGGGCGAGGCGCCTCCCCCGGCGCTGAGGCTCTCGGCGGGGCTCGAGACGATCACCGGGATCACGGTGCACCTGAGCGACGGGCGCTCCTTCCCCGGCCGCCTGGCGGGCGTCCACGAGCGGCACGCGCTGGCGGTGATCCGCGTGGACCTGCCCCCCGGCACGCCGCCCCTGGCGGTGCCCACGCCCGCGCCGGCGGCGGACCTGGTCGAGGGCCGCTTCGCGGTCTCGCTGGGCAACCCCTTCGGCGCCCGGCCCGCGGCCGCCCCGCTGCTGGCCGTGGGCATCCTGTCCAAGCAGCACGCGGCCACCGCCGCCGCGGCCTGGAGGGGCTGGTGGCAGACCGACGCGGGCGTGAGCGACGCCAACTGCGGCGGCGCGCTGCTCGACCTGCGCGGGCGCCTGCTGGGGCTGCTGCACCTGTGGTCGCCGATGGAGCACGGCCGCGTCTCCGGCATCGGCTTCGCCCTGCCGGCCGCCGAGCTGCTGGAGGCCGTGCGGCAGGTGACGGAGGGGCGCGCCCCGCGACGGGGCTACCTGGGCGTCTCCTTCGCCGAGGAGGGGGGCGTGAGCCTGGTGCAGTCGCTCGTGGCCGACGCCCCGGGCGCCCGTGGCGGCCTGCTCGTCCGCGACCGCATCTCCGCCCTGGACGGCGAGCCCGTGCGCAGCCTCGACGAGCTGATCGGCACCCTGCGGTTCCGCTGGGAGGGCGAGACGGTGCGCCTGACCGTCGAGCGCTCCGGGGGGAAGCAGCCGCTCGAGCTCCCGGTCGTGCTCGGCGGCCGGCCGGACCCGTCGCCCCCCGCCCCGCCGCCGCAGGCGGCGGCGGCGGTCCCGCCCAAGTAGGGCCGCCCGTCGGCGGCGCCCGGCGGGGTCAGAGCCGGATCTCGACGTCGGGCACGTCGTTGAGGTGGATGGCGTCCACGAAGCGCACGCGGCGCGGCGCGACCAGGCCCATCACCAGGCTGTGCGTGCGCGCGCCGGCCCCGAAGAACTCGACGCCCCGCAGCAGGTCCCCGTTCGTCACGCCGGTGGCCGAGAACAGCAGGCGCTCGCCCGGGGCCAGCTGCTCGGCGCTGCGCAGCCGGTCGAAGTCGTCGATGCCCATCCGGGCGGCGCGCTCGCGGTCGCCCTTGGAGTGCTCCACCAGCCTGCCCTGCATCTCCCCCCCCAGGCAGCGCGCCGCCACGGCGGCCAGCACGCCCTCGGGGGCGCCGCCGACGCCCATCACGGCGTGCACGCCCGTGCCCGTGACGCAGGCGCTGATGCACGGGGCCAGGTCGCCGTCGGTGATCAGCCGGATGCGGGCGCCGAC
>CAZPOZ010000263.1:0-4916 GCA_964588235.1 uncultured Planctomycetales bacterium | reverse complement strand
GTTGACGAACACCGTGGCCAGCACGGGGCCGGAGGCGGCGCGAGCGCGACGCACGAGCGTGGCGTGCCCCTCGTGCAGCGCGCCCATCGTGGGCACCAGGCTGAGCCCGGCCCCGCCCCCGGGCAGGGCCTCGCGCCAGGCGCAGAGCGCCGCGCGGTCGTGGAGCACGACGGGCCGCGCGCCCGCGGACGGCAGCGTGAGCGCCGGCTCGGGCGTGAGGGCCCCCACGGCCCGGGGGAGGCGGGCTTCGAGCCGGGCGGCATGCACGAGCACGCTGGCCCCGGTGCCCGCGGGCTCGTAGGTGGGCGCGATCGCGCGCCAGGGCAGCAGCACGAAGGCGCGTGCGAGGGCGCGGGGGTGCGGCAGCGCCGGCGGGCCGGACGGCTCCACGTGGTCGCCCAGGGCCAGCAGGTCCAGGTCGAGCGTGCGCAGCGGCCCGCCGTCGCGCACGCGGCCGGCCTCCTGCTCCAGGCGCAGGAGCCGGCCCAGCAGCGCGGCGGGCGCGAGCGTCGAGGCGATCTCGGCCACGGTGTTGAGCACCGCGGGGGCGCCGGGCACCGGATCGCCCGAGGGGCCGAGGAAGGGGCCGCGGACGGGGGGCGCGACGGCGGCCACGCGCAGGCCCTCGCGCTCGAGCCCGGCCAGGGCCTGCTCCAGGCGCGGGCGGGCGTCGGGGGCGCTGCTCCCCAGGCCGACGAACGCCCGCGTCGGGCTCACGCCTGCTCCCGCGGCGGCCGGCGGGAGGCGTCGTCCGTCCCCCCCTCGACGGCGTCGTCGTCCGGCGTCGTCGCGGCCTCCCCGTCGGGGTGCCCGTCGGCGTCCTCGTCGGCGTCCTCCTGGAAGGCCCAGCCCAGCCTCCCGGTCAGCGCGCCGAACAGGGCCACGAGCGGGCCGGTGAGGGCGTAGAGGACGAACAGGCCGGCGACCGTGGCCTCGAAGTAGGCGATCGCCAGGAACGCGGTCACGGCCAAGAGCACGACGAAGGCCAGCCCCCCCGGGCCGTCCACGTAGCGGTTCATCACGTGGCTGTAGGGGAAGCGGCTGATCATCAGCAGGCCGAGCGCCGGCGTGGCGATCAGCAGCGCCCAGTCCAGGCTGTGCAGGGCGTACTCGTGGCGCAGGAGCAGCAGCGCGGCCACGGTGCCGGCCGCCGCCGGGCTGGGCAGCCCGCGGAAGGTGCGCGTGACGTGGGCGCCGGCGCCGGCGGCCACCGCCGCCGACTCGACGTTGTAGCGCGCCAGCCGCAGGGCCGCGCCCAGGGCGTAGACGACGCCCAGCGCCAGGGCCACCTTGCCCGGCAGCGCGGGGAAGGCCTCGCTGAGGACGGTCTTCGCCAGCAGGGTGGGGACCACCCCGAAGGTGACGACGTCGGCCAGCGAGTCGAGCTGCGCGCCGAAGGGCGAGGCCACGCGCATGAGCCGCGCGATGCGCCCGTCGAGCGCGTCGCAGGCCATGCCCAGGAACACGAGCCAGGCGGCCCGCATCTGCAGCGCCGTGCGCGCGGCGCCCGTGGCCGCCGCGGCGTCCACCAGGTAGGAGAGCGCCAGGACGCCGGCCAGCAGGTTCCCCGCCGTGATCAGCGTGGGCAGGGTCTGGATCGTCCGCAGCCGCCGGCGACGCGGCCGGCCAGGAGGGGGCAGGGGGCGCAGCACGGTGCCCATGCTACCCCTCGCCTGGGCCGCGCGCCCCGCCCGTGGCGCCCCGCCTCCCGCCCCCTCAGCCGCTGCGGCGCCGGAGGGGGAGCAGCACCCGCTGCACCCAGGGCACCGCGTTGCTGATCAGGTTCGACTCGAGCACCAGCCGCCAGCGGATCCAGGGCAGGCCGTCGCAGGCGTCGACGTTCGCCGTCCAGGGCGTGCTCGGAGCCGCGGAATCGATCGTGCGTCGGTCGGCGCCCACCTGGCCCGCGCCCTGGTACGACACGCTCACGCGGGCCCCGCCCAGCGGGAGGGCCGGCGTGAGCTGCATCGGGAGGTAGTCGCTGTCGCTGCCGTAGGTGGTGCCGCCCGCGGCGCGCGCCACGGCGTCGTCGGGACCGTAGAAGCGCGACTGGGCGATGCTGACGCGGCGCGTGAGCGTGAAGGCCACGTCGTACAGGCTCGGCTCGGGGTTGGGCGCCACGAACAGCCCCGGCGGCTCCGCCCGCTCGCCTTCGAACACGCCGAAGAGCCGGCGCGCGGCGAAGCCCGGCTGCAGGAACCCGCTGCACGGGGCGGTGGTGGCCGCCCACCCCCGCATCTGCTGCCAGCTGTCGCCTTCGTCGGCCGACACGTCGAAGAGGAACACACGGTCGTTGGGCGCCCCGGCCGGGCCCGGGTCCCACTCGAAGTAGGTGGTCAGCGCGGGGAAGGGCTGGAAGCCCGTGAAGTCGAACAGCGGCTGGTTCCACGTCCCGCGATCCTGGACGTCGGGCCAGCACAACCGGTCGAAGTAGCCGCCCACGTGGGGGATGCGAGGCTCGCCGGGCACGTTGCCCACGTTGGCCCGCTGCGCGATGCTGAGCGGCCCGCGGTAGACCGTCGCGGCCGTGCTGGCGGCGTAGTTGCCGTCGAAGGTGGAGCCCAGGTTCAGCGAGCCGTCGGCCTGCAGCCCCATGCGCAGGACCAGCTGGTGGTGCAGCGAGGCGAAGGTGGCGTTGCTGTCGGGACCCCAGGCGCAGGCCACGACCGTGCCCCGAGGGCCCATCTCGGCCTCGGACAGGGCCAGGAGGACCCGCCGCCCGACGTTCGTGGGAGGGACGATCTGGTTCGCCGGCAGCACGTTGTTGAGCTCTCGCCCCACCAGCGGAGCCACCAGCGGCGCGTACTGGCCCTGCCCCGAGTGGGGATACCCCAGGCCCGCGTGGGCGTAGCCGTACAGCCGCACCTCCCGGGAGGTGATCGGGGCCCCCACGAGGCGCCCGGGCGTGAGGCCGCCCCAGTCGGCGTCGGTGTCCGCCACGTCGCAGTCGAACGTGGACTGGAACGTCTCGGCGAGCAGCCGCCCCGGGGCGGTGCCGGACCCGTCGCAGGTGAACGGCCCGTGGGTGCGCAGGTCCCACAGCGGGTTCCCGGCCAGGTCGGTCAACCCGGCGAGCAGCTGGACGGTGAACGCGTACGGTCGGTTGCCCAGGGTGAAGGTCGGCTCGAACCAGATCACCTCCCCGCCCGGGTCCGGGGCCAGCACGCCGGCGAGCCCCTGCCCGGCCACGCCGCCGGCCACGCTCTCCGGGTCGGCCACGTCGTAGCGCACGTCCACCGTGACGCCCTCCGGCAGGGGGAGCGTCGGGGGGCCGAGCCGGAACAGGCGCGGATCCATCACCTCGCTGAAGCTGAGCCCGACCCGGCTGCCCGCGGCCACGCGGCCGGTGGCGGGGTCGGCCGGCGCGTCGAAGACCACCCCGAGGAAGCGGGGGAGGACGCTCTCGTGGAGCCAGCGGTCGCCCGTGATGAAGGTGGTGTGGTACGGGGCCGCGTTGGGCCGCCCCTCCGTGCTCTGCACGGCGGGCCGAGCCCCCAGCGGATCGAAGGCGGGCACGTCCACGACGTACTGGGCCGCGGGCTCGAGGCCGTAGGGCAGGGGCTGCCCGTCCTGCGTGGAGGTGGGATCGAAGTACACGACCGAGCCGGAGAGCGTGAAGCGGCCGGGCACCACGTCCTGCTGCTGGGGGCCGGTGCGCAGCCGCACGGTCTGGATCGTGACCGAGCCCGGCTGGACGGGCTGGCTGAAGGAGAAGCGGATCTGGGCGTTGCGCGGCAGGTCGAGCGAGCCCGTCGGCGCGGTCGGGGACAGGGAGCGGTCCACGAACAGGAAGTCCACCAGGACCATGGTCCCGGCCGAGCCCGTTTCCGCCTCCCCGCCTCCCCCACCCCCGCCACAGGAGGCCGACGCAGCCGCACACAGGGCGAGCAGCACGGTGGGCGCCACACCGGCCAGCACGCGACCCGACCGGCGCCGGGGGCCCGACAGCCGAACACGCATGGCGCGCCTCCCAACCCGACCCGCGACCCGGCCGGGGGCGAGCAAACGCCGGTCCCACACGGCGCAGCCCCTGGCGCGCCCCGGGAGGGGGCCACCTGGCCGAGCGTGCGAACTCGCACATCCACGACGGGCGCCCCGCACCGGCCTCGGGTCGCAGGTGTCGGGGGCGGTGCGTCTATAGTCCGGGCGTCCCGGAGGCCCGGATGAAGACGGCCGTCGCCCGCATCGAGGCTCGCGAGGTGCTCGACTCCCGGGGTCAGCCCACCGTGGAGGTCGAGGTCACGCTCGAAGGGGGCGCACGCGGGCGGGCCCTCGTGCCCAGCGGGGCCAGCACCGGGGCCCACGAGGCCCTCGAGCTGCGCGACGGCGGCCCGCGCTTCCGCGGCCGCGGGGTGCTCCAGGCCGTGGCCCACGCCCAGGGCGAGTTGGCCAGCGCGGCGCGGGACGTGGACGCCGCCGACCCCGGCGTGCTCGACGCCCGCCTGCGCGAGGCCGACGGCACGCCCAACCTCGCGCGCCTGGGCGCGAACGCCACGCTGGCCGTCTCGCTCGCAGCGGCGCACGCGGCCGCGGCGGCGGCGGGCGAGCCCCTGTTCCGCTTCGTCAACCGCGTGTTCGGGGGCCCCCTGCGCCTGCCCGTGCCGCTGATGAACGTCTTGAACGGAGGCGCGCACGCCGACAACGGCCTGAGCGTCCAGGAGGTGATGATCGCCCCCGTGGGGTTCGCCTCCTTCGCCGACGGGCTGCGCGCGGGCGCCGAGGTCTATGGAGCGCTCAAGGCCGACCTCGCCTCCGCGGGGCTGTCCACGGCCGTCGGCGACGAGGGCGGCTTCGCGCCGCGGGTGGCCGGCTGCGAGGAGGCCATCGAGCGGGTCGAGCAGGCCATCCGCAGCGCGGGCTACCGGCCGGGCACCGACGTGCTCCTGGCCCTGGACGCGGCCGCCACGGAGTTCGAG
>CAZPOZ010000262.1:0-4930 GCA_964588235.1 uncultured Planctomycetales bacterium | reverse complement strand
TCCGCGGAAGGAGTCTCACCCTCCGCGAGGCCCTACCCCCAACTTGGTGGCCATGGGCCTCAATCGTCGACCGGCTCGCGCACGACCCAGGCCGAGAGGGCGCCCAGCGCCCGGAGCAGCCCGGCCAGGCGAAGGTGCGTCTCGTGGGTCTCCAGGTCGATCACCACCTCGGCCCCGCTCGTGCGCGCGTGCGGGCCGAGCTCCCAGTCGACGTCCTCGCCCAACGCCCACGCGTAGGCCGAGGTGGACGCGCCCAGCGGCTCGAACAGCGACGGCGGGGAGCCGCCCCCGCCGGTGGCGATCCACTGGAACCAGGCGTTGAGCGCCTCCGCCACCGCCCGGGCCCGGGCCTGGTCGGCGAAGCGTCCGCGCACCTCGGTGACCGGATCCATGCCGCGATCCTCCGCGCCCCCGGCCCTCACGCCAAGGTCGGCGGGTGCCGCCCCCCCGCCCCCCCGCCGGAGGGGAGCGCCTGGGCGCGACGCTCGGCTCCCGGGTGCGCCTCCGAGCGGCAGGCCACCGCCACGACCACGTGGAGCGCGCCCGCGCGGTAGAGCGCCCGCGCCGCCGCCAGCGCCGTGGCCCCGGAGGTGAGCACGTCGTCGATCAGCAGGGCGCAGCGGCCCGCGAACCGCCGCGGGTCGGCGGCGAAGGCTCCCCGCGGGCTGCGCCGGCGCGCGCCCCGCGCGAGCCCGCTCTGGGCGGGGTCGAGCCGGCGGCGCCTGAGCCCCCCGCGGGCCAGCTCGAGCCCCGTGCGGCGCGCGACCCCCTCGGCCAGCAGCAGCGCCTGGTTGTAGCCCCGGCGCCGCTCCCGCGCGGGCGCCAGCGGCAGCGGGACGAGCAGGTCGCCCGGCAGCCCGGCGACGAGCAGGGCGTCGGTCAGGCGCCGGGAGAGCGGCGCGGCCGCGCCCACGCGCTGGCGGAACTTCAACGCGAGCACCAGGCGCCGCGCCACGCCGCGGTAGGCGTGCCCGGCCACGAGGCCGTCCACCGCCCAACGCTCGTCGGCGCATCGCCGGCACGGCCCCGGCAGGACGGCCGGCCCGAGCGCGCGGGCGCAACGGGGGCAGCGAGCCATCGGCGGCTCGAGCAGCGCGGCGCAGGCCGTGCACAGGCCCTCGTCGGGGGCGGCGTCGAAGGCCTCCCGCTGGCAGGCGGCGCAGCAGGGCGGCCAGAGGAGGTCCACGGCCGCCGCCAGCAGCGGACGCAACGCCTGGAGCGAGAAGGGCACGCCCCCTCATCGCCGCCGCGCTCCACGGGGTCACGCCGAGCGGGTCCGGCCGGTGGAGGCGCCTGAGGCCCCCCAGGCTGCGCGGGGGCTCAGGGCGTGGGCGCGAAGTGCCGCTGCACGTCCAGCGCCAGACGCAGGTCGTCCAGCCCGCCGAGCGTGGCCACGGCGGCCAGCAGCAGCAGGGCGACCCAGGTCCAGGCGAGCCAGACCGCCCACGGCGAGGGCGCCGGCGCGAGGCCCTGCGGGGTCGGCGGCGGGGCGTGGGGAGCGGTCATCCGGGGAGTCTCCGGGGTGCCCGTAGAATACGCCGCCCCCCGGAGCCCGCGTCCCGGACATGCCCGCGAGCCGACTCGGCCAGCTGCTGCTGCCCTCGGGTGCCCTGGGGGTGCGCGCCTACGACGTGCTCGAGGAGGCGGTGTTCGTGGGCCCGGGCAAGCAGGGGCTCACGGCCCAACCGCTGCCCTTCCCCAAGGCGCTGGCCGCGCTGACCTGGGACGGCCGCGCGCTGATCGTGCGGGCGCTGCCCGGCGCGCCGGCGCCGCAGGTGAACGGCGCCGAGGCCGAGGGCCGCGCCCTCGCCGACGGCGACCGCCTCGGCCTGGCCGGCGAGGAGATCCTGGTGCGCGTGGAGGCCGGCCCGCCCGCGCCCGCACGGGCGGCGCCGGGGCCCGGCCCCCGCGACCCCGTGGAGCGGCGCCCCCCCGGGCAGCGGCGGGCCGCCGCGGGGCCCGTGACCGCGGGCTGGAACCACCTGACCTGGATCCTGGGCCTCGTGGGGCTGGGCCTCCTGCTGACGGCGGGCGTGCTGTCCATCGAGCACGCCAGCGACCTGAAGGCGCTCGCCCGGGCCCAGGCCGTGCCGCTGCCCGAGCCCCCCCGGCCGCGCGACGCCGAGGAGGACCGCCTCGCCCGCGAGTACGTGCGGGCCGAGACCTTCGAGCGCGAGCACCCCGACGACCCGCAGGCGGCCGCTCAGGGCTGGCGCGAGTTCCTGGAGCGCCACGCCCCGGCGGGCGCGGGCCCGGTGCCCGCCGAGGTGTTCGGCGCGGCGGCGCGCATCGAGGCCCTGCACGCCGAGCAGGGACGGCGCGCCCTGGGCGTCCTCGAGCAGGAGGCGCGCCAGCAGGCCGCGCGCGGCCGCTTCGCCACGCCGCTCGAGCAGCTGCGCCAGTTCGAGGCCCGCTACGGCTCCACGCCGGCGGCGTCCGGCGTGGCGGCGCTGCGCGCCGAGCTGGAGCGCGGCGCCCGCGAGGCCGACGAGGCCCTGCGCGCGAAGGCCGAGCCCCTGCTGGTGACCGCGCCGCGGCAGGCCCACACGGCGATCCTCTCCTCGGGGCTGGAGCTGCCCCCCGACCTGGCCGCGGAGGCCACGGCGCTGATGGAGCGCGCCATCGAGGGCATGCGCAAGCGCGGCAGCGCACCGGCCCCCGAAGGGGGCGCGCCCGGGCCGGCGAAGCCCCCGGGGCCCGCGCCCGCCCCGCCCCCGACGCCGCCCGCGACGCCCTCCAAGCCCGCGCCCGCTCCGGCGCCAGCCCCCGCACCGGCCCCCGCACCGGCCACCGATCCCGAGCAGGCGGCCCGCGCGGCCTGGGCGGCGGCCCGGGAGCACCTGCTCGCCGGCCGCTCCCGGCAGGCGCTGGAGGCCTACGAGGCCCTGCTCGCGACCCACGCCCGCGTGCCGCTGGTGACCCAGCACCTGCGCCGCCTCGAGGCCGGCCGCCTGGCCGCGCGCGCCGCCCTCGAGGGGCCCAAGGCCCTGCTGGCCGGGCCCGCCGAGCTGCGGCGCGGCAAGCTGGAGGTCGAGTACCTGTTCAGCGACCCGCGCCTGCTGGCCGAGGACTGGAGCGTCGAGAAGCCCTTCGCCACCGACCTGCCGCAGGACGGGCTCCTGGACCACGGCGAGGTCGTGCTCAAGGGCGGGACGGGGCTGCTCTTCCCGCTCGTGCTCGGACGCGACGCGCGCATCGAGGCCGACGTCACGGCCACCGTGGCGAAGGACTTCGGCCTGCTGTGCGTGGAGGAGAGCGACCGCTTCCGCGCGCTGCTGCTCGACCTGGCCAACACGCGCTTCAAGCTGAAGAAGGGCGACGCAGCCCGCGTGCAGCCCGGCCACGTGCTCTGGTTCATCGGCGAGGGCGTGTGGGCGGCGGCCGACCCGGGCGAGCACGGCTTCATCAAGATCGCCGAGCGCGCCAGCTCACGGCTCGAGAACGGCGACCGCGGGCTGCTCGAGCTGACCCGCGCCGAGGACCGGCTCGAGGGCGGCTACCAGGGCAAGACCGACGGCGTGTTCCTCGAGGGCACGGTCAAGGGCGACGACGGCAAGGGCATGGGCCCCGGACGGGTGGGCGTGTTCGTCAACGGCGGCGAGCTGCGCATCCGGCGCGTGAAGATCACGGGCACGGTGGATCCCGCCTGGTGGGCCCGGCGCGTGAAGGACCTCGCCGCCGGCGACCCGGGTCCGCCGTGAACCGGGCGCCCCCCGCTCCCCCCCCCGGCGCCCGGCCGCTGACCCTGGGCGGCCGCCTGCCCCTGTCCGAGGCGCTGCGCGCCGCGCGGGGGCCCCTGCGCGTGCGTTTCGCGGCGGGCGCGCGGGCCCGCGTGCGGGCCTCCGCGCGCCGCGTGGCCCGCGCGCTCAGGGACGGGGAGCGCCTCTACGGCGTCACCACGGGCTTCGGCAGCAACGCCACGGAGGCCATCCCCGCCGCCGACGCCGCGCGGCTGCAGCGCAACCTGCTGGTGAGCCACGCGCTGGGCGAGGGCGAGCCGCTGCCCGAGGAGGTCGTGCGCCTGGCGCTGGTGCTGCGCCTGCACGCGCTGGCGCGCGGCTACAGCGGCGTGCGCGAGGAGACCCTCGGGGCCCTGGCCCGGCTCTACGAGCGCGACGTGCTGGCGGAGGTGCCCTGCCGCGGCAGCGTGGGCGCCTCGGGGGATCTGGCCCCGCTCTCCTGCCTGGCCCTGCCGCTGATCGGCGAGGGGCGCGTGCGCCGCGGCGGGCGCAGCCGGCCGGCGGCCCGCGCGCTGGCCGAGGCGGGCCTGCGCCCGCACGAGCTCTCGGCCAAGGAGGGCCTGGCGCTCGTGAACGGCATGCAGATCTCGCTGGCCCTGGCGCTGCTCGCGCTCGAGGCCGCACAGACCCTGCTGCTGACGGCCGACGTGGCGGCAGCCCTGACGATGGAGGCCCTGGCGGGTCGCTCGGCGGCCCTCGACCCCCGGCTGCACGCCGCCCGCCCGCACCCGGGTCAGGCCGCCAGCGCCGCGCGCATGCGTGCGCTCGTGGCCGGCAGCCGGCTCGTGGACGCGCCGCCGGCCTCGATCCCCGGCAAGCGGATCGCGCCGCAGGACGCCTACGGCATCCGTTGCGCGCCGCAGGTGCACGGCGCCGCGGGCGACGGCATCGCCTTCGTCCGCAGCGTGCTCGAGCGCGAGATCGACGCGGCCACCGACAACCCCCTGGTGTTCGGGGAGGACGTGCTCTCCGGCGGGAACTTCCACGGCGAGCCCCTGGCCCTGGCGGCCGACCACCTGAAGCTCTGCGTCCACGAGCTGGGCAGCATCAGCGAGCGGCGCACGGCCACCCTGGTGGACGCCCACCTCAACGAGGGCCTGCCGGCCTACCTCGCCCCGGAGAAGGGCCTGCACTCGGGGTTCATGATCCCGCAGTACGTCGCCGCGGCGCTGGTGAGCGAGACGAAGACC
>CAZPOZ010000261.1:0-4963 GCA_964588235.1 uncultured Planctomycetales bacterium | reverse complement strand
CGGGCCTTGATGAGCCGGCCACGCCTGCTCTTACTGGACGAGCCGAGCCTGGGGATCGCCCCGCTGCTCGTGCAGGAGATCTTCCGCGAGATCCGGCGCATCAACCGGGAGGACGGCACCACGATCCTGCTCGTGGAGCAGAACGCGCACGTGGCCCTCTCGGTCGCGCACCGGGCCTACGTGCTGGAGACCGGGCGGCTGGTGCTCGAGGGCGAGGCGCGGGCGCTGCGCGACCACCCCCAGGTGAAGGCGGCCTACCTGGGGGGCGGCTGACCGTCCGCGGCCGGGCGCGGGGGGCCGGGCCCGGGGGCCGGGCTCGGGGCGCCGGGCGCGAGGGCACCGGCGGGTGACGACGCTCGGCCGGCCTCCGCTCCCGGGCGCCCTGCTATGCTCGGCCGCTCCCTTACCTTCCCCGCTCCCGGTCGCCCGGGGGCCTCTCCGTCGGAGACCCAGCCTCATGCCGCGCCGTTCCACGTTCTGCATCGGCTGCGTGGCCATCGCCGCCGCCGCGCTGCTGCTCTCCTCGCGCTTCGCCGCCAGCGAAGACGCCGCGTCGCCCAAGGTGCGCACCTTCTCCTTCACCTACGCGGTCAAGGTCCCCGCCCCCGCGGCGGGCAGCAAGACCCTGGAGGCCTGGGTGCCGGTGCCGCTCGAGGACGACCTGCAGCAGGTGAAGGACCTGAAGGTCGTCGCGAACGCGCCCTACACGATCGAGACCGAGCCCGAGTACGGCAACCGCATGGTGCACGTGAAGGTGAGCCCCCCCTCGGCCGACGTGGAGATCGCCTGGACCGCGACGATCACGCGCACCGAGGACCGGGGCCAGGGCCAGGGCCCCAACCACCCGCGGTTCCTGCAGGCCGACCGGCTCCTGCCCATCGACGGCAAGGCCGCGCAGATGGCGGAGAAGCTCGGAGTGAAGGACGCCGGCAAGAGCCTGCGCGAGCGCGGCCGGGTCATCTACGACGACGTGCTCCACGGCATGACCTACGACAAGCAGGCGCCCGGCTGGGGCAAGGGCGACTTCGACCGCGCCTGCGACGTGGCCAAGGGCAACTGCACCGACTTCCACGCCCGCTTCATGGGCGTCGCCCGCGCCGCCGGCATCCCCGCGCGGTTCACGATGGGCATCCCGATCACGCCCGAGCCCAAGGGCACCATGGGCGGCTACCACTGCTGGGCGCACTTCCTGGACGGCGGCCGCTGGGTGCCCGTGGACGTCAGCGAGGCGCAGAAGCTGCTGGGCAAGGACGACGCCAAGGCCCAGTGGTTCTTCGGCAACCTGGACGCCGACCGGCTCTCGCTCAGCGTCGGCCGCGACCTGACCTTGGCGCCCAAGCAGCAGGGCGACAAGCTCCTGTTCTTCGCCTACCCCTACGTCGAGGTGGACGGCAAGGCGGTCGAGGTGCCGAAGGAGAACCGCTCCTTCACCTGGGACGCCCCCGCTGCGCACGGCTCCAAGTAGCCGACCCGCGACGGGCCGCGGTACGTTGCCGGCGTGCCGCGGCTCGTCGTGCTGCTCTCCGGAGGCCTGGACTCGGCCACGGTGGCGGCCTGGGGACAAGCCCAGGGCTACGAGGTCCACGCCCTGGCGGTGGACTACGGCCAGCGGCACGCGCAGGAGCTCGCCGCCGCCCGCCGGGTCGCCCAGGCGCTGGGCCTGGCCTCCTTCCGCGTCGTGCGGGTGGACCTGGCCAGCCTGGGCGGCAGCGCGCTGACCTCCGACCTGCCGGTCCCGAAGGACCGGCCGCTCGACGAGATCGGCGCGGGCGTCCCCGTCACCTACGTGCCGGCGCGCAACACCGTGCTGCTGGGCCTGGCGCTGGCGGCGGCCGAGGTGCTCGAGGCCGAGGCGGTGGCCCTGGGGGTGAACGCGCTGGACTGCTCGGGCTACCCCGACTGCCGGCCGGCGTTCCTCGAGGCCATGCAGGCGGTGGCCGACGCCGGCACGCGACGGGGTTCCCAGGGGCGGCCCCTGGCCGTCCTGGCGCCGCTGCTCGCCGACACGAAGGCCGACATCGTGCGCCGGGGCGCCGCGCTGGGCGTGCCGTGGGCGCTCACGCTCTCCTGCTACGACCCGCTGCCCGCTCCGGCGGCCGCCGCCGGGACGGCGGGGGCGGGGGTGCTGGCCTGTGGGCGCTGCGACGCCTGCCGCCTGCGGGCCAAGGGCTTCGCCGAGGCGGGGATCGTCGATCCGGCGCCGCGGGCGCCGGGCGCATGAGCGCGCCGACCTCGCTGGTCTGGCTCGTGCGCCACGCCGAGACCGCCTGGAACGCCCAGGGCCGCATGCAGGGGCATGCCGACGTGCCGCTCTCGCCCGAGGGACGGGCCCAGGCCGCCTGCGTGGCGGCGCGCTGCACGCGGGAGCGCCCGGCGGCTGTGATCAGCAGCGACCTCGCGCGCGCCCTGGAGACGGCCCGGATCGCGGCCGCGCCCCTCGGCCTCGAGCCCACCCCCGAGCCGGGCCTGCGCGAGCTCAACCTGGGCGCCTGGGAGGGGCTGACCTTCGCCGAGGTGGCCGAGCGCTGGCCCGAGGACGCGCGCCGGTTCCGGGCGCGGGAGCCCGGGTTCCGCGTGCCGGGGGGGGAGACGCGGGAGGAGGCCCAGGAGCGCCTCTGGGCCGCCTTGGAGCGCCACGCACCGGCCCCCGGCGCTGCTCCGACCCTGGTCGTCTCCCACGGCGGCGCCATCGGCCTGCTGATCTACGCGGTCCTTGGGCTGCCCCTCTCGCAACCGATGCGTTTCACGATCCCGAACTGCGCGTTGGCGGTCCTGTCGCGGCCGGGGGCGCACTGGCGCCTGCGCGCCCTCAACGACCTCGCCCATCTGCCGCGGGTGCCGGGCGCGCCGTTCTCGTTCGAGTAGGCCCCGGCCGGCCCCCGCAGGCTGCTGGCAGCGCCCGGCCCGCGTCGGCGCCGCCTCCGGGGCGGCCCCGGGCGCGTCGAGCGGCGCAGCGCGGGGCGTCGAGAAAGTTGGACACGGCCCCGGCCTGCTTCCGGCCAGCGGAGCCTGTGGGGGCGCGGGGGCGGGGTCGATAGAAGTCGGCCGGCGCAAGCCGGTGGGGTCCCGCAAGGGGCCTCGCTCAGGTCGGGGTTGCCCTGCAAGCAAACCTTCCACCACATCCCTAATCTCACAAGTCCCCTCGGCTTGAGCACCGGCCCCGACAAGGTCTCCCTCCTTGTCGGGGCCACCTTCGTTCCGGGGGGTCCGCGGCGCTCGGGGGGCGGGCCGCGATCCTGCGAGCGGGGAGGGTGTGGCGCGAGCGCGGAGCGGCCGCCATGCATCGCGTGCCGTTCGGGGCCTCGTGCCTGACGCGCCTTCCGCGCCCCGCCTGGGTGCCGCTCAGAGGCCGGCGCCGCGTGCCCCGCCGAGCGTGCCCCCGAGGAGCAGTGAGGGTGGTGCATGCGGGCAAGCGGTTCGTCAGGATCGGGTTCCAGGGCAGGGATGGCCGGTGCGCGCACGGAAGGCCGCGGGCTCGCCTCGGGAGAAGAGGGGCTCTGGCGCCTGGCGTCGGCACCGCACGCAGGAGCTTCTCGGGCGCCAGGTGTGGTCGCGTGCGCCCGTCGCGGGGGCTGCAGAGGCGAGGCCGCACGCAGGGACGGCGGGCCGGCGCGCGGGAGGCGCGGCGCGTGCGCGGGGCCAAGTCCCGGGACCATCGCCCCGGGTCGGCGTGTAACGCCGGAGCCTCGAGTTCGGTATTACTTCATGGCAGGAGGTGCGTCGTGGGCCGGCGCGGGTCCTGCCTTGGAGGTGGCCGATGGCGAGCGTGGCGCGGCAGGGTCGGGACAACGACGTCGATGCGGAGGGCGAAGGGCTGAGGTCGTGAAGAAGCTGTTCAGACGGCGAGCCGCAGGGGCGGCTTGGCCAAGCGGGCTGCCCTCTTGACGCAGAGGCGGCGCCGCGCGAGAACGTGTGCGCGGCGCCCCGGGGCGGGCGGCGCACCAGGGACAGGTAGGCGGGTCAGGGACACGAGGGCTGCGGGAGTGGTCGAAGGGACCGCGGGGGCGGTCGCGCGGAGGCGTTCATGCATCAGGAGCCAGGCGGGGGTCGAGCGGGGTGGTGTCGCCACGGGCGCAGGCCGCCGGGGTTGTACGGGCTGCCTGGGCCGGCGGCCGAGCTCGTGGCCGTCCTGCGTGAGCTGGCCGCGCTCGAGCTGGGGGCCTTCAGCGCGGACGGCCTCACCGTCGAGGATCTGGCCCAGGAGGCCTGTTTGCGGCTGCTCCGCGGCACTTCGCCTCCCCAGGGTTGGGACGGCCGCGGGGCCGACTCCTGGGCTGGATGGCTGCGGCTCCTCGTTCGCAACCTGGCCCAGAGCCACCGCGCACGCGAGCTGCGACGGCGGGCGGCGATGCCTGGCGGGTCGGGCCCTCATCACGGCATGGGCGCCACGGGCCCGCGCGACGGGTTCGAACGCGTGGACGAGGCGCTCGACCCGCCGCTCGCCTCGTTGCCTGCGGGCCTTCGGTCGGTGGCGGTGCTCGTGCTGGCGGGGCTGCCTGTCGGCGAGGCCGCCTGCACGCTCGACCTCACGGACGCGGAGCTGCAGCGCCGTGCGCTGCTTGCCGCGTGGGTCCTGGCCGAAGGCGAGCTGCCGCCGGCGCGGGGCCCCGCAGGCCTTCCCGCGGGTGCCAGGGCCAGGAATGGCCTCCTGGACGCGGTTTCCAGGCGCCGCCGGGACGGCTGGAGCTGGGTCGCCCTGGGGTCGCTGCTCCAGGTGGACTGGCGCTCGCTTCGTCGAGCCGCGCGGCGCCGTGACACGAGAAACCACCCGTAGCTGTGCATGGAACGCACGCCATGCGGATTTTCCAAAGTCGTGTCCACTTTCGCGATTCTCGCGAACTAATGTTGTAGAGGGCACGAGCGCCCTCGGCAGTCTCTGGTTTCCTTCCGAAGCTGGGCCGCAAGAGAGCGGCGCCGGGGGCGGAGGGGTCATGAACCCGCCCGAGGAGGGCGGGACGGGAGG
>CAZPOZ010000260.1:0-4967 GCA_964588235.1 uncultured Planctomycetales bacterium | reverse complement strand
GCAGGCGTCCACGCAGTAGGCCAGCGAGGTGAAGAAGTTCACCTTGGCGATGGCGAAGGTGCGCGAGAGCACGGCCTTCGTGGGCAGCGACCACTCCAGGCCGTGCTCGCCGCGCTCGATGAGCGCCTGCATCAGGCTCTCCAGCGTGCGCACGCGCGTGCCCAGCTGGCGCTTCTCGCGCAGCGAGGGGTAGGACTCCATGGCCAGGGCGATCGAGGCCAGGCCCTTGAGGCCCGTGGACAGGGCCCGCTGAAGGTCGCCGACGTAGGGGCCCGCCACGGGCAGGAACTTCTGCACGCGCTGGACCAGGGCCACCTCGCGCGCGGTGAGGATCTCGGCCAGGCTCAGGTCCTGGTGGAACGAGACCGACTGCTCGGCGCCCTCGCCGTGAGGCACGGGGTCGGCGAACGGGAACGCGGGGTCGGCGGGCGCGGCCATCGGGCTGAGCCCCCAAGCGTAGACCCGAGGGGGGCCTGCGGGTACCCCCCGGAGGCCGATGACCGGGGCGAGACCGGGAGGCTGCAGCCTGCGGGCGTGGGCCGACGCCGACCGCTGCTGCTGCTGCTGCCGCTCGCAGCCCTGAGCCTGCTGGGCCTGGCGACGGCCCTGCGCGGCCCGCCGCCGGAGGTGCCTCCCGGGGGTGCGCTGCGCCCGCCCGGCGCCGCTGGCCCCGAGCGCCCGGTCTTCCGGGGGTCCGGACCCCCGGCCGGCTCCACGGGGTCGGCGCCCGCGGGTCGCTCCTCCGACGGGTGGCCCGCCGAGCTGGCGGCGGCCGACCGCGAGCGCGACCTGTTCGGGGTGGTCGTGGACTCCGCGGGCCGCGCCGTGCCCGGGGCCCGCGTGCGCAGCTTCCTTCACCCGTGGCGTGGGGCGGGCCTGCTCACGGGGGACCGCGACGCGGAGCGTGGCGCGGGGCCCGAGGCGCTCACCGGCCCCTCGGGCGCCTTCCGGCTGCGCCTGGAGCCCGGTCGGACCGTGACCCTCGAGGTCGAGGCGGCCGGCTTCGCCTCCGTGGCGCTGCCCGACCGCGCGGCGGGGGAGCGCGTGCGCGTGGAGCTCGGGCCGGGGGTGGTCGTGCGCATCGTGGCGCGCACGGCCGACGGGCACCCGGCCGTGGGGGCGCGGCTGCGGGTGGGACCGGGGGGACCGCTCGCGCAGTCGCTGGTGACGGATGCCCGTGGGCGCGCCGTGAGCTCCCCCGTGGCCGTGCCCTCCGTGGGCGCGGCCGGCCTGCGCGTGGAGGTGCCCGTGCAACCGGGCTGGGCGTGGGCTTCGGACCGCCACCCGGTGCCGGCGGGCGCGCGGGAGCTGGATCTGGCGCTCACCCTGGCCCGCGCGCGCACGCTCACCGGGCGCGTGACCGACGCCGCCACCGGCGCGCCCGTCCCGGGCGCCACGGTGGGCCTGGGGTGGACCCACGAGGCGCCGGTGGCCACCGACGCCGACGGGCGCTACGAGCAGCCGGCGGTCCCGTCGGACGGCTACCACGAGCTCTCGGTCCGCGCCTCGGGCTACGCCACGGAGCAGCGCCCCTTCGGCGAGGCCTCGCCGCTCGACTTCGCGCTCCAGCGTGAGGCGACGCTCACGGGGCGGGCCGTGGACGAGCGGGGGCGCGCGCTCGCGGGGGTGCGCGTGGTGGCCAACGGCTCGCGCTTCGAGGGGCACGTCCAGGCGACCTCGTTCGGCGATGCGCTCAGCGGCCCGGACGGGGCCTTCGCCGTCGGGGGCCTGCGCTCCGCCCTGCCCCACGAGGTCGTGCTCCGGCACCCGGGCTTCGGCCGCGCCAACGTGGTCGCGCCGGCCGTGGGCGTCCCCGGGGCGACGCGCGACCTGGGCGAGGTCGTGCTGCGCGCCGGGCGCACGCTGGCGGTGCGCGTCGAAGGCTCGACGGGCGAGGCGCGGGCCGGCGCCGAGGTGACGCTGTTCGGCCCCCGGGAGGCAGGCGCGCCGCCCCTCGAAGGCGGGTACGGGCGCACCGAGACCGCGCGCGCGGACGACCTGGGGCGGGCGCGGTTCGCCGACCTCTCGCCGGGACGCTACCTGCTGCGCGCGCTGGAACGCGAGCCGATCGCGGCCTCCAGGGAGCTGACCCTGGCGCAGGACGACCTGCTCGACGTGGTGCTCGTGCTGCCCCGGGGGCGCCGCCTCAGGCTGGTCGCGCTCGATCCCGAGGGCGCCCCGGTGCCCGAGCTCAGCGTGCGCCTCCGCTGGGACGGAGGGGCGCGCAACGCCTGGGTGGGGGGCTCCCCCGAGCCCGACCTCGTGCTGCCGGAAGGCGCCCGGCGCGTCGTGCTCCAGGCTGAGGCCGAGCGCTCCGACCTGCTCCCCTTGGAGCGCGTCGAGGTGGCCGACGACGCGACCGAGCTGCGCCTGGTGTTCCCCCGGGCCGAGGTCGTGGCCGGGCGGCTGCTCGACGGGGAGGGGCGCGGGCTCGCGCAGGCTCGGGTGGAGGTCCGGCGGGGGACGCAGGTGCTGGGCAGCGCGTGGACCGAGGACGAGGGCGCCTTCGAGGTGGGCTTCCCAGGGCGCGGGCGCGTGGACGTGGCCTACGAGGGCGTGCTCCTGACCCACGACGGCGACGGTTGGCCCCTCAGCCTGCGCCGGCCCGAGGCGGCCCTGCTCGCGGGCGTGGAGCCGGGTGCGCGGGACCTGCGACTCCTCTCGCGGCCCACGCCGGCCGACGGGGTGCTCGTGCTGCGCGTGCGGGACCCCGGTGGACGGCCCGCCCCCGGCGTGAGCGCGACGCTCACGCCCACGGTCGGCCGCGCCCCGGCGGAGCCGCTCGTGTCCGACGCGGACGGCCACCTGCGCTTTCAGGGCCTGCCGCCGGGCGCCTACGGCGTGCGGCTCGGCGTCCCCGAGGCCCAACGCGAGGCCTGGTTCGCCCCCGAGCCGAGCGGGCTCAGGCCGGGCGGCGAGGTGCACGAGGCGCGGCTCGGGGTCCCCCGGATGCTCGGCGTGCTGACCCTGCGCTCCGACGGGTCGCCGCTCCGAGGCGCCTCGGTCACCGCCGTCAGCGAGGGCCGGTCGGACGTGACCGGGACGACGGACGCCGAGGGGCGCCTGCGGCTCGCGCTCGACCCGGAGGTCGGGCTGCGCGTGGACCTCGAGGCCTGGGCCACCGACGCCGACGGCGGGCTGTGGCACGCGGAGCCGACCCAGGCTCCGGCCGGGGAGGGGCCGCTCGTGCTGCGGCTCGCGCCGCACGACGGCATCGTGCGCTGAGCGCCGCGGCCCGTCCGCCGGCCCTCCGGGAGCGCCCGATGACCTCGGCGTGACGAACGGGCGCGCACGGTGCGCCGACCCCGTGGAGCGCGCGGGCCGGGGAGGCTTCCGCGCGAGGGGGCCGCGTGCTAGGAAGGGCGCCGACCCCGGCCCCGTGCGTCGCCCCGGCAGGGGGGCGGCCGGCCGTCGATCGGAGGCAGGTGATGCGGACCTTCGTGCTGAGCCGGCTGCTGCCCGCGCTGGTGGCCGTCGTCGGGCTGCTGGCGGCAGGCTGCGCGAGCAAGCCCTGCAGCGACGGCCCCTGCGGCCCCTGCAACCAGAACCTCCTGGGCTCGGGCGCCCCCCGCGACCTTCCGGCCGACCCCGACCCGTGCCTCAAGTACTGCAAGGTCTGGGTGCCGCCGGTCTACCGCGAGGTGCCCAAGCTGGTCTGCAAGGGCGGGGGCATGCGCTCGAACACGAAGACGGTCATGAAGACCACCTTCGTGACCGAGGAGGTCCCGGGCGAGTGCTACCCCTGCAAGACCCCCGACTGCACCTGCGAGAAGATCGCGGTCGAGGTCTGCCCGGGCGGCTACCAGTGGAAGCAGGTGGACTGCTGCTGGAAGTACGTCTACTGCCCGCCCAGCTACAAGTGGTGCGAGAAGTGCGTGCAGGAGGACGGCATCACCTACTGCAACCAGGCGCCCACGACCTACCGCACGAAGGCGGTCACCTGCCCGACGACGCGCTGCGACTCCGAGTACGTGCCTCCGACCTACGAGACCGTGTGGGTCAAGGAGCTCTACCGGCCCGGGCACTACGAGTGGGTGGCCAAGCACGACTGCAGCCCGGCCCCCTCGTGCGACGGCTGCGCCACGCGCACCTTCTCGCTGCCCGGCGCCTGCTCCTGCACGAAGTAGCCGTCGGCGCACGGGCCGCGCCCCGGCGTCCGTCGCTGGCCGATGCGTTGGCGTCGCGTCGGCCGCCCTGTATACCTTCCGCACGCCCCCGGGCGGGGGCCCTCGCCGGAGCCAGCCCATGCCGCACGTCGTGACCGGTCGCTGCGTCGACTGCCGCTACACCTACTGCGTCGTCGAGTGCCCCGTGTCGTGCTTCTGGGAGATCCAGAAGCCGCGCATGCTCGTGATCGACCCCAGCACCTGCATCGACTGCGAGGCCTGCGTGCCGGCCTGCCCGATCAACGCGATCTGGCCCGACCACGAGGTGCCCGCCGAGTACCAGGAGTGGACGGCGTTCAACGCCGAGCACTTCTCGAAGGGCAAGAACCTGACCGAGGGTCAGGATCCGCTCGACACCGCCAAGCTGATCGAGGAGATCCAGGCGGAGGAGAAGGCCAAGGGCTGGAGCATCAAGGAGCCCAGCAAGGCGTCGTAGCCGGCCGGCAGCGCCGCGCCGCGCCCGTCAGCGCGTGATCAGGTGCGGGGGCGTCACGGGCGCCGGCAGGGGCTGGACCCCCGAGCCGCCGAAGGTGCCCACGAACAGCACCGAGCAGCGCAGCGCGCCGATCTCCTGCGGCAGGGGCAGGAAGCGGGCCTGCGGCAGCCGCTGCCCGACCGTGATCAGCGCCGGCAGCCCGCGCTTGTGCGCCGCCTCGAGCGCCCCGCCCTCGAGCATCAGCACGTCGCCTCCCCGCAGGCCGAGGGCGCCCGGGCCGTCGGCCGCCACCGCGCTCAGGCGCACCAGCGTGGCCGGCCCCGCCCCCGCGCTCGCCAGCTCGTAGCGCGCCTCCACCGCCTGGG
>CAZPOZ010000259.1:0-4973 GCA_964588235.1 uncultured Planctomycetales bacterium | reverse complement strand
CCGACGCCCCCCGATGACGACGCCCCCCCCCCCGCCCCCCTCCGCCGACGGCGCCCCGCCTCCGGGCGGAGCGGACCCCGGCGACCCGCTCGCCCGGGCGCTGGCGGCGGAGGGGCTGTACGCCTTCCCGCCGGAGCTGGCGTTGCGGATCGTGGCCCTGAGCTGCGGCACCCCGGGAGCCTGGGGAGCGCACGGGCGCCACGGGGCCGGCTGGCTCGAGCGCGCCTGCCGCGCCGTGGCCGCCGTCGTGCTCGCCGTCGCCGCCTGGGGCGCGCTGGCCGGCGGGCTGCCCGGCCCGGGCGCCGCCGAGGCCGTCCCGGCCTGGGTCGCGCCACCGACTCCGTTCGCGCCCCCGCCGGCGCTCGCGTCGGCCCCGCGGGTGAGCGCACCGGCCGCGCCCTCGGCGGCCGCGGCCGGCCTGGCGCTGCTGGGCCTGAGCCCCTGGCTGGCGCGGCGGCTCCTGGCCCGGCCGGCGGGGCGCGGGGCGGGAGGCGCCGCATGAACGGCCCGTGGACGATGCTCCCTGCGCTGGGCGCAGCCCCCGGCGAGATGCTGGGGGCCGTGGCGCTCTACCTGCTGGTGGGCTTGGTGCTGAGCGCGGGCCTGGGCGCCGCCGTGGCGGTGCTGCGGGTGATCCTGCCGGGCCCGGCGCTCGCGGCCGACCGCTCGCTGGCGGCCGCGGGCACGCGGCGCCTGCTCCTGGCGGGCGTGGTCCCGCTGCTCGCGCTGGCCCTGCTGGGCCGTGCGCTGGAGGCGCTGGGTTCGCCCGGGCTGATGGTCGCCTACCTGGTTCTGGCCGTGGTGCCGGTGTCGCTGGCGCTGCTGCTCGGCGCGCTGGCGGCCCTGCCCTTCCTGGGGGAGCGCCTGCTCGAGCGCGGCCAGCCTCGCCCGCTGCTGGCCCGCTGCGTCGGCGGCGGCGTGGCGCTAGGCCTGTGCGCCACCACCCTCTGGCTGCAGCCGCTGTTCGCCCTGATCGCGCTGCTGCTCGGGGGCTGGCTCGTGGGCATCGGGCTGGGCTGCGTGCTGGGCGCCCGCGCGGCGGAGCCCGACGGCCGGTAGAGGGTCCGGTTGCGATCCTGACGCCGAGCTGGGGCGCAGGCACGGCCCCTGACCGGCATGGCCTCTGGCCACGCCTCGGGACCAGGGCAGCGGACCTGCGACTCGGGACACCAGCCCACGACCCGACGGCCCCCCGTAGCCCCCGTGCCCGCGCGTCCCGGGCGGCGGCGGCTCCGGGCGGGGGTCCCAGGGTAGAGTCGCCGCCCGATGGAAGACTTCGGAACGCTGGCCTACCGCCTGGCGGAGGCCACCGACGTGGCCACCGCCGCCGAGCGGCTGGCCGAGCACCTGCTCGGGCTGGTCCCCGGCGGCGCCGCCCGCGTCTACCTGCTGGGGCCGGGAGATCGCTGCTCGACCTGCCCGCGGGCCCGCAGCTGCTCGACCCGCGACGCCTGCCTGCACCTGAGCGCCTCGCTGGGGACCTTCGGCCAGCCCCCCTCGCACGCCCAGCGCGTGCCGCGCACGGAGCCCGGCTGGGCCACGGCGCTGGCCCCGGGTACGGCGCCCGCCCCGGGGGCGCCGCCGCCCGAGCTGGAGGCGCCGGGCGGCTCCACGGCCGGCACGGAGGCCCTGCTCCTGCCGCTGGAGGCCGGGGGCGAGGTGCAGGGCGTCGTGGGCCTGCGCGCCCCCGCGCCGCTGCCCGCCGGCCTGGCCCCGGCCGCGCGCACCGCAGCCTACCTCACGGCCGCCAGCCTGCGGGCCCTCAAGGCGCGCCAGCTCGAGAACCGGCGCTTCGAGCAGCTGCTGCTGGTCAACGAGCTCGGCCGCAAGGTGAACGCGATCCTCAACGACGACCTGCTGCTGCGGCAGGCGACCGTGGACATCCACCGCACGTTCGGCTTCCACAACGTGATGGTGTTCATGCTCGACGAGCGGCGGCAGCGGCTGCTGCTGTCGGCCCACGCCTCGCGGTTCGCCACGCCGGCCCGCGAGCTCACGGGGCTGCGCCTGGACGAGGGCATCATCGGCCGGGTGTGCCGCACCGGCCGCACCGAGACCGTCGAGGACGTGTCCCGCGACGCGGATTTCGTGGACTGGTTCGCCGACACGAAGAGCGAGATCGCCGTGCCGATCCAGATCGGCGGCGTCGTCGAGGGAGTGCTCAACGTCGAGAGCGACCGCGTGGCCGCCTTCGGCCCCTCCGAGCGCCTGGTGCTCGAGACCGTGGCCAACCAGCTGGCGATCGCGCTGGAGAACGCGCGGCTGTTCGGCATGGTCAAGGAGCGGGAAGACCGCTACCGGACGCTGGTGGAGTCCAGCCCCGCGGCCGTCCTGCACCTGGACGCCGAGGGCCTGATCATCTACGCCAACCCGGCCGTCACCGAGCTGACGGGGTTCGAGAAGGCCCACGTGCTCTCGCGCCTGCGCACGCCCTCGGGCCTGGCGGTGGAGGGCGACCGCGAGAAGGTCGAGGGCGCGATCGCCTCCGCGCTCCGGGGGCTGCCCCAGCGCGACCTCGAGTTCCAGGTGCGGCACGCCGACGGCGGCACGCGCTGGCTGTCGGCCTCGTTCCAGCCGCTGGTGGGCGAGCACGGCGACGCGCAGGGGGTGGTGGTGCTGGCCCGCGACCGCACGCGCGAGCGCGAGCTGCAGGAGAAGCTGACCCAGTCGGAGAAGCTGAGCGCCATCGGCTCGCTGGTCAGCGGCGTGGCGCACGAGCTGAACAACCCGCTGGCCGGCATCCTGGGCTTCGCCCAGCTGCTGCTCGGCCGCCCGACCGAGCAGTGGTCGAAGAGCGACATCGAGAAGATCGAGCGCAACGCCCGGCGCTGCCAGCGCATCGTCGAGAACCTGCTGACCTTCGCGCGCCAGTCGCGCATGACGAAGCGCCGCGCGAACCTCAACGAGGTGATCGAGTCGGTGGTCGCGCTCAACGAGTACCAGTTCCAGATGGACAACGTGCGCATCGAGCGCGACCTGGACCCGCGTGCGCCGGCCTTCCCCGTGGACGTGCACCGCTGGCAGCAGGTCTTCGTGAACCTGGCCAGCAACGCGCACCAGGCGCTGGTGTCGTCGCAGGCCCGGGAGCGCACGATCCGCTTCCAGACGCGCGTGCGCGGCACCGACCTGGTGATCCGCGTGAGCGACACGGGCCCGGGCATCCCCGAGCACCTGCGCTCGCGCGTCTTCGAGCCCTTCTTCACTACGAAGGAGAACGGCACGGGGTTGGGCCTGGGCATCTGCTTCGGCATCGTGCGCGACCACGGCGGCACGATCGAGCTCGAGACCGGGCACGAGTCCGGCGCGCACTTCCGCATCGTGGTGCCCGTCACGGAGTCGGCCGAGGACGCCCCGGCCGCCGCGCGCCCGGCCAGCCGCACCAGCGCCCAGGGAGCCGGGCGCCGCGTGCTCGTCGTGGACGACGACACCTACGTCTGCGACGTCGTCGTGCGCGCGCTGCAGAACCACCGCTACGACGTGGAGGTGGCCCGGGAGGGGCGCGCGGCGCTGGACCTGGCCACGCAGGGCCGCTTCGACGTCGTGCTCACCGACGTGCGCATGCCGGGCGAGCTCGACGGCATCGTGCTGTACGACGCCCTGCGGCAGCAGCGCCCCGACGTGGCGGCGCGCATGGTGTTCATGACCGGGAACCTGCTCGACGGGCGCACGATGGACCGGCTGGAGACGATGCGCGCGCGCTGCATCGAGAAGCCCTTCGACATCCACCACCTCGCCGCCGTGGTCCACGAGGTGGCCACGGCCGAGGGCCCCCCGCCCGGACCCCGCGATGCCGCCCGCGCCTGAGCCGGGCCGACCCGGAGCCTCCATGCCGGCTGGACGCACCACCTACTGGGACTACATCCGCGTCGAGGAGCTGCTCGGCCTGCAGGGCGGCAACGTCGGCGACGAGTCGGCCCTCACCGACGCGGAGGTCACGTTCATCGTCGTGCACCAGGTGTACGAGCTGTGGTTCAAGCTCGTCCTGCGGGAGATGACCTCGCTGCGCGACCTGCTGGCGCGCCCCACGGTCCCCGAGCCCGAGCTGGCCGTGGCGGCGCGCGGCCTGGACCGCGTGCTGCGCATCTTCCGCTCGGCGATCCAGCACTGGGAGGTCGTCGAGAGCCTGGACACGCGCGACTACCTCGACTTCCGCGAGCGCCTGTTCCCGGCCAGCGGGTTCCAGTCGGCGCAGCTGCGCGAGCTGGAGATCCTGCTCGGGCTCACCGACGAGGAGCGCGTGGGCCTGGGCGCGGGCGGGGCCTACCTGCGGGCGCTGCGGGACGCCGACGGGGCCCCGTCGCCGGCCCTGGAGCGCGTGGAGCGGCGGCGGCGCGCGGGCCCCTCGCTGCGCGAGGCGCTGGACGGGTGGCTCCACCGCACGCCGATCCGGGGGAGCCAGCCCGGCGACGCCGGGGACCCCGCGGTGGTGGACGGCTTCCTCTCCGAGTGGCTGGCGGCGCTGGAGGAGCAGACCCGGCGCGCGGCCTACGCGCTGGGCGCCTCGGGCACCGACGACGAGCGCTTCCGACGCGACATGCAGGCCGCGCGGGAGTACCTGGGCGCGACCGACCCGCGCCGACGCCGCATCCGCGCGGCGATCCTGTTCCTGGAGGGCTACCGCGAGCTGCCGCTGCTGGCCTGGCCGCAGGCGCTGCTCGCGCGCCTGGTCGAGGTGGAGCAGGCCTTCCTGGTGTTCCGCCAGCGCCACGCGCGCATGGTCGAGCGCGTGATCGGCCGGCGCGTGGGCACGGGCGGCTCCACGGGGTTGGACTACCTGGACGCCACGGCCACGGCCTACCGCGTGTTCCGCGACCTGTGGGCGGCCCGCACCTTCCTGCTGCGCAAGGACGCGCTGCCGCCGCTGGGGGACGCCTCGGCGTACGGGCTGCGGTTCGAGGCGACGCCGCCCGGGTAGTGTCATGGCCACCAAGTTGGGGGTAGGGCCCTTCGGAGGGCGAGACCTCTCTTGCGGA
>CAZPOZ010000258.1:0-5020 GCA_964588235.1 uncultured Planctomycetales bacterium | reverse complement strand
AGGCCATCCATAGGCCCGTCCGCAAGAGAGGTCTCGCCCGCCGAAGGGCCCTACCTCTAACTTGGTGGCCCTGTGGTTCACAGCACGGCCTCGCCGCGCTTGCGGAAGGCCGCCACGGGATCGTCCAGCGGCACGACGCGGTCCACGCGGTACGGTTCGCCGTAGCGCGCGCCGATGCGCGCCCCCCAGTACGCGAAGCGCGCCTCCACCCGGCGGCGGAACTCGGGGCTGGCCACGTTGGTGACCGGCCCGCCGCCCCCGTCCAGCCCCAGCTGGGAGGCGTAGCAGCAGGCCAGGGCCCAGCGCCGCTCCCACACGTCGGAGACGTCCACCACGAAGGACGGCTCGGGCTCCAGGTGCCCGAAGTACTCCAGCAAGGCGTCGGGCCGGTGGGGGGGCAGGCCGCCGCCGGCGGCCTTGCCGATCGTGGCCAGGTAGTAGGCCCGCCGGACCAGCGCCGCGGAAGCCTCGTGGTCGGGGTGCCGGTCGGCGCGGCAGGGCGAGAGCACGAGCCGCGGCCGCCAGCGTCGGATCGCGGCGACGAAGGGCTCGACCGCGTCCGCGCCGTCGGTCACGCGCCCGTCGGGCAGGCCCAGGTTCTCGCGGCCCGCGAGGCGGAGCAGGGCGCTGGCGGCCGCCGTCTCGCGCCGGCGCGTCTCGGGCGTGCCGCGCGAGCCGGCTTCGCCTTGCGTGACGTCCACGATCGCCAGCCGGTGGCCCGCGTCCCCCAGGCGCAGCAGCAGGCCGCCGGCGCACAGCTCGACGTCGTCGGGGTGCGGCCCGAAGGCGAGCAGCGAGACGGGCTCGGGCAGGTCAGGCGTCGGCAAGCAGGTCTCCGCGCAGCAGCCAGGTGCCGTCCGCGAGCGGGTCCAGGCACGCCAAGCCCGCGCGCACGGCCTCGAGACCATAGCGCGCCAGCAGGCTCAGGATCGAGAGGGTGCGCTCCTGCGGCCGGCCCCGCGGCAGCACCAGGGCCTGGACGCGGGCCCAGCGGCCGGCGTCCACCTGGTCGTCGGACTCGTAGCCGGCGTGGATCTCCGGCACGGCGCGCTCCCAGGCGCCCATCAGGCGGTCCAGCGCCCCGCGCAGCCGGCGGGCCCCATTGGCCCCGCCCTCCACGAGGAAGCCGGCTTCGCGCCGCTTGGTCTCCAGGGCCTCGCGCACGCCGGCCAGGAAGCGCTCCACCCCGGGGTGGGCCCGGCGCGGCCCCGGCCCCGCGCCCGCGAGGACCTGCTCGAGCGTGAGCCCGAAGGACGCGGCCGCCTCGAGCGTGCGGGCGTCCACCCAGGTAGCCGAGGGGCGCGGCACGGCCAGGGGCGTGCGGCGCGCGAGCGCGCGGTCGGCCGCGGCCACCTGCGCCAGGTAGCCGAGCTCGGTGGGGCCGCCCAGGTAGGCCACGACGGGCAGCGTCTGGTTCTGCACGAACACGCGCCCGACGACGTCGGCGCTGAACAGCAGCGGCTCGGCCTGGGCGCGGCGGGCCAGCGCCTCGCGGTCGCCGCCCCAGGGACGGCCGTCGTGGAGCACGGCCCCGTCGGGCGCCTCCCCCAGCCGCAGCCGGGGGCCGCCCAGCGCCGTGCGCAGGAACAGCGGCAGCTCGTCGGCGTGCGGGTCGAGCGGAGCCGGGAGCCCGTCGGCCGCGAGCGCGGCGCCCGCCCCGCGGACGGCGCGCAGGACCGCGGCGCCCTCCCGCACGAGCCAGGCGTAGCGTTCGCCGAGCCAGGGGGCGAGCACGCGCGGCTCGACGATCACCAGCCCCGCATCGCCGAGCACCTCGAGCAGGCAGCGCTGCGACCACGCGCTCCACCCCTCGCCCGCTCGGCGGGCGAGCAGGGCCAGCGCCGCCTCCGCGCGCTCCGTCTCGGGCAAGGCAGCCCGGGCCTCCTGGAGCAGCGCGTCGGTGGCCTCCGGGGGCACGACCAGATCCACGACGCTGCGGTGGTCGCCGTGCTCGTCCACCGACAGGCGGCGCGCCTGGCCGTGCCGGTCCAGGAGCGTGGCCTGGTTGCACTCGTCGAAGTCGTGGTCCTCGGAGGCCGACCAGAACACGGGCACCACGGGGGGACCGCCCAGGGCCGTCAGCCGCCGCGCCAGGGCCACGGCGCCGGCCGCCTTGTGGAAGGCGAGCAGCGGGCCGCCCAGCAGGCCCGGCTGCTGCCCGGTCACCACGGCCAGAGCCTGCCCCGGCCCCGGTGCGAGCCGCCGCGCGTTCTCGACGCCCGCGGGCCCGGCGCCCAGCTCGACCTGTCTCGCCGCCAGCGCCTCGGCCGCCGCGGGCGGCAGCCGCGGCACCTGCGCCGACGCCGCGGCCAAGGCCGCCTTCCAGCCGGCGTCGTCGTGCGGCAGGGCCGGCAGGTGGGCCAGCACCCGGGCCTCGCCACGCAGGAGCCCGACCCCGACCGGGTCGTGCCCCGCCGCGCGGGGCAGCAGGCGCGCGCGCTCGGCCGCAGCCTCCGTCACGCGCTCAGCGCCCGAGCGGGCGCCGGGCCACACGGACCAGCCGTGCGGAGGCGACGGGGTCGAACGGTTCGCCCGCCAGGCTGCCCCAGCGCGCGCCCTCGGGCACGAGGCCCGCCTCGCGCAGCAACGCGTCCACGTCGTCGGGGGTGTAGAGGCGCACGCGCTCCGTCCAGGCGGCCTCCAGGGTCTGCGTGCCCGGGATGCGCGCCTCCACGGTCTTCACGACCACCGGTCCCTGCGCGGCCCCTTCGTCGATGCGCCGGCGCACCTCGGCCACCAGGCCCGGGACCTCCAGGCGCTCCTCGGCCACGAGCCGGGCGCGGACGTCGGCGGCGTTGAGGAAGTCGAGCAGGAAGGCGCCGCCAGGCACGAGCGCGCGGGCCACGCCCCGCAGCACGAGGAGGTCGTCGGTGCGCGCCTCGAAGTAGCCCAGGGAGGTGAACAGCGACACGGCGCCCTCGAACTGGCCGGCGAAGGGCAGCGCCCGCGCGTCCCAGCGCAGGTAGAGCGGCATGCCGGGCAGGTTGGGGCTCTCCGACCGGGCAACCGCCAGCAGATCCTCGGAGAGGTCGATGCCGGTCACGGCCAGGCCGCAGGCAGCCAGGGCGCGCGCGTACCGGCCCGCTCCACAGGCCACGTCGAGCACGCGGGCGCCCGGCCTCAGGCGCAACAGGCTCACGATCGTCGGCGCGTGCCGGCGCGCCTCGGCGTCGTCACGGTGCGGGTGCAGCCGGAGCCAGGTGCGGGTGAAGGCGGTCGCGTACCACGGCCGTTCAAGCGTCGCTGCGGACGGCATGCAGGTCCTCCCTGGCGGCGCGGGCCGCCTCGACCACCGCGGCGGCCCAGCCGGCCGGCCCCACGCGCGGGAACACGACGCTACGCGAGGCGTTGACGACGGCGCCGCTCCCGTCGGGGCGGTAGCAGACGGCCACGTCGCGGGCGCTGGCCCCCTGCGCCCCGTAGCCAGGCACGAGGAACGGCGTCCGGGGCAGCCGCGCGCGCAGGGCCGCGGCGGCCGCCGGGCCCGTGGCGCCGACGACCGCGCCGACGGCGCTCAGACCGGTGCGGGGGCTGAGCGCGTCGCGGCCGAGCGCGTCCACGAGGTCGGCCGCCCGCTCGAAGACGCGCACGCCGTCGGCGCCGGCCACGTCCTGCAGGTCGGCGGCGCCCGGGTTGCTGGTGCGCACCAGCACGTACACGCCCTTGCCCGCGGCGAGGGCGCGTCGCACGAAGGGCTCGAGCGCATCGCGGCCCATCCACGGGTTGAGCGTGACCGCGTCGGCCTCGAGGTCGCCGCCCGCGGCCAGGTGCCCCGCCGCGTAGGCCTCGGCCGTCGTGCCGATGTCGCCGCGCTTGACGTCGGCGATCACGGGCAGGCCGCGGCGCCGAGCCTCGGCCAGGATCGCTGCGTACGCCCGCAGGCCGGCGAGCCCGTGCGCCTCGAAGAACGCGATCTGAACCTTCACGCAGGCCGCGTGCGGCGCGGTCAGGTCGAGCACCTCGACGCCCAGCCGCGTCAACGCGCGCTCGACGTCCGCGGCCGGCCCCGGCCTCAGGTGCTCGGGCAGCTGCTCCAGGCGCGGATCGATGCCCACGCACAGGGTGCTGCGCTTCTCCTGGCGCGCGGCCTCCAGGCGGTCGAAGAACGGGGGGGCGTGCATCGCGGCGGATGCTACCGCCGCCGTGCGGCCTCGGGCAGGCCCGCCTCCACCGCGAGGCGCCGGCCACGCCGACCCCGTGGAGCCGCGGGCGGGCCCGGCGGGCCCGCGTCGGAGGAGGGCCGGCGGACGGCCCTGCGAGCCTGCGCGCGCTCAGCGGCGGAGACGGCCGGGCGAGCGGGGGCGCAGGCCCACCCGGCGCACGAAGGCCGCCAGCAGCGCCGCGCCCGCGGGCGTGAGCACGCTCTCCGGGTGGAACTGGACGCCCTCCACCGGATGGCGCACGTGCCTGAGCGCCATCACCTCGCCCGCCGGGGACCGCGCGCTGACGACCAGCCCGCGCCCGGGCCTCCGGGGGTGGGCCACCAGCGAGTGGTAGCGGGCCGCGAGGAAGGGGCGCGGCAGCCCGGCGAGCAGGCCCTGGCCGCGGTGCAGCACGGGGGTGGCCTCGCCGTGCAGGGGCTGCCGCGCACGCACGACGAGGCCCCCGTAGGCCACCGCCACGGCCTGGTGCCCCAGGCACACGCCCAGCACCGGCAGGCGGCCGGCCAGGGCCCGGACCAGGGCCACGCAGAGGCCGGCCTGCTCCGGGCGGCCGGGGCCGGGCGAGAGCACGATCCCGCGGACGCCGCTGCGCGCCGCCTCCTCCACGCTCAGCGCGTCGTTGCGCCGCACGAGGACGCGGGCGCCCAGCTGCGCGAGGAGGTCCACCAGGTTGTGGGTGAACGAGTCGTAGTTGTCCACGACCAGCAGGTCGTGACGCATGGGACCGGCCTCGGCGGGAGCGCGGGCGACCCTACCACGCAGGCGCCGCGTCCGCGGGCCTGAGCGCCATGGCCACCAAGTCAGGGGTAGGGCCTCGCGGAGGGTGAGACTCCTTCCGCGGACGGGCCCACGGATGG
>CAZPOZ010000257.1:0-5030 GCA_964588235.1 uncultured Planctomycetales bacterium | reverse complement strand
GCGGAGGCGGGGGCGGAGGCGGCGCCTGCGGCCCCGGAGCCGGCGGCGGCGGCGGCGGCGCGCCGGGCACCGGCAGCGGCGCGGGCGCAGGACGCCGCGGCCCGTCCGCGCGCCGTTCCCGCAGGCGCTCCAGCCGGAGCAGCGCGCGCTCCACGTTGCGCCGCGCCTCCGGCCAGTCGGCCCGGCTCGAGGCCGCCACGCGCCAGGCGGCCAGCGCGTCCTCCACGTGGGCGCGCACGCGCTCGGCCAGGCCCGGGTCGGCCCCCGGGCCCAGCGCCTCGGGCTCGAGCGCCTCCGAGCGGGCGAAGGCCACGTTGCCCCGCACGAAGGCGGCCAACCCCAGCGCCGCGCCCCGCGCCCCGGCCTGCTCGGCCGCGCGCGCCGCCGCCTGCGCCGCGTCCAGGTCGCCGGCGAGCAGCGCCGTGCGCGCGCTCAGCGCCTGCTCGCGCGCGGCCGCGGGGCCGTCCGCGTCGTCCGTGCGCCCGCAGCCCGTCGTCAGCGCCACGAGCAGCAGCAGGGCCGGGGTCGGGCGGAGCGCGCTCATCGGGTCCCCCGCGGCACGAGGGCCAGCGCGAGCAGGAAGAGGCCCGCGCCGAGCGCGAGCGGGAGCTGGTAGGCCGCGGGGCGGCCGACCCGGCCGGCCGTGCGGACCCCGGCGCGGGCGCGGGGGCGCAGGTGGCGCTCGCAGGCGTCGGCCAGCGCCTCCGGCCCGTCGGGAGCCACGGGGAAGCCGCCGGTCGCCTCCGCCAGGGCCCGGAGGCCCTCGACGTCGAGGGCCGAGAGCACCTCGCGCCCGGCGCCGTCGGTGAGCCAGCGCACGGCGTCGCCCTCGCCGACCGCGATGCGGCTGCCGCGGGGCGAGCCCAGCCCCAGGGTCAGGACCGGCACGCCGCGGGCTCGGGCGCGGGCCGCGGCCGCGCGGCCCTGCCCGGCGAGATCCTCGCCGTCGGTGAGCAGCAGCACCGCGCCGCCGGCCGCGGGCGAGCCCGAGAGCAACGCCAGCGCGGCGTCGAGCGCCGCGCCCAGGTCGGTGCCTCCGCGCGCCACGTCGGTCGGATCGACGCGCTCCACGAGGTCGAGGAAGGCCTGCCCGTCGTCGGTCAGCGGCGTGACGACCTTGGCCTCGCCGGCGAAGGCCACCAGCGCGAGGCGGTCGCCGACGGCGCGCCGGGCGAGGCGGGCGAGGGCCGCGCGGGCGAAGCCGAGCCGGTCGGGCTCGAGGTCGCGGGCCCGCATCGAGCGAGAGACGTCCAGGGCCACGACCAGGTCGAGCCCGGCCGGGAGGGCGCCCGTCCGCGGGGCGCCCGCGACCGGGTGGAGCGCGGCCGTCGCCGCGGCCAGGACGCCACCCACGAAGACCGCGTCGGCCACGCGGCGCGCGCGCGGGCGGTCGCCCGAGACGAGCGCCGGCGCCCGCGGCCCGACGGCCAGCGCCAGGCGGCGCCGGCGCGCGCGGGCCAGCAGCGCCAGGGCCAGCGCCACGGCGGGCGCGAGCGAGAGCCAAGGCAGCAGGTCGGGCCGGCCCAGCTCCAGCAGCGCCGCCAGCGGGGTGCCGGGGCTCATGGCCTGGGCTCCAGGGCCGGCGCGAGGAGCAGCCGTGCCAGCAGCAGCAGCAGCAGGCCCACGGCGAGGAAGGGGAGGAAACGGTCCTCGTGGACGGCCCGGGGCGCCTCGAGGGGCGTGGCCTCGAGCTCGTCGATCGCCGCGTAGACCGCGCGCAGGTCGGCCGCCGAGCCGGCGGGGTGCACGCGGCCTCCGGTGGCCGCGGCCAGCGCCGCGACGGGGCCGAGGTCGGCGGGGGCCCGGCCGGGATCGCGCGCGCCGCCCACGACCACCGCGTGGACCCGTACCCCGAGCCCCGCCGCCAGCTGGGCGGCGTGCGCGGGGGCGATCTCGCCGGCCGCGCCCTTCACCGCCACGTTCTCCTCGCCGTCGGTGAGCAGCACGACCACCCGCGAGCGGCCGGGGGCGCGGCCGAGGGTCTCGGCGGCCTTGGCCACCGCCGCCCCGATCCCCGTGGCGTCCTCCGGGCCGTCGCTGGTCACGGTGGTCACGCGCTCCAGCAGGTCGAGCAGGGCGGCGTGGTCGCGCGTGAGGGGGCAGACCAGCTCGGGCCAGCGGGCGAAGGCCACCAGCCCGAGGCGGTCCTCCGGCCGAGCGTCCACGAAGGCCCGCGCCGCCTCCCGCGCCAGGGCGAGGCGCGAGCGGCCCCGGGCGAGGTCCTCGGCCGCCATCGACGAGGACACGTCGAAGGCCAGCAGCACGTCCCGGCCGGCGCTCACGACCGGCTCGGTGGAGCGGGCCTGGGGCCGGGCCAGGGCCACGATCAACGCCAGCACGCCCGCGGCCATCAGCAGCGCGGGCAGGCCGACCAGGCGCGTGCGCCACGTCCGCGGGAGCGGCATCGTGCCGGGCAGCCCGCCGGCGAGCGCGGCCGGGGCGAAGGTGAGGCGCGCGGCGCGCCGCCGGGCGCTCGCGGCCAGCGCCAGGGGCACGGCGAGGGCCGACGCGAGCCACGCGGGCTCGGCGAGGGTCAGGCCGCCTGCCGCGAGCGCGAGCGGGCTCACGGCGACGCCTTCCGGGGGCGCGTGCGCTCGACGAAGGCTCGGGCCTCGTCCAGGGAGGCGCTGGCCTCCACGGCCGTGGCTGGGGCCGCGGCGAACTTGACCGCGTCGGCGCGGGCGAGCACGGCCGTCACGAGCGGCAGGGCCGGCTCGCCGGCGCCTCCGGGCCCGGGGCCCGCGCTCAGGGCCGCCAGCAGCTCGGGGCTCGTGCGCCGGAGCGCCGGCAGGCCGTAGCGTCGGGCGACGTAGCCCCGCACGACCTCTGCCGCTCCTGCGAGCGCCTGGGCCGGCGCCGCGGGCCCGGGCCCCTCGGGACCGGGGGGGCCGCCGGCCCCGAGGCGCTCGAGGGCCGCCAGGGCCTCCTCGGCGGCGTCGGCCTCGGGCGGGGGCGCGGGGGCCGGCCCGGGCGGGGACCGGCCGGCGCCGAGGCGTCGGCGCCGGGCCCGGAGCCGCAGCGCGACCAGGAGCGCGAGCGGCAGCGCTGCGCCCGTCAGGGGCAGCAGGCCGGGGGCGGGCCCGGGGGGCAGCCCACCCGGAGGCTCGGGAGCGCCGGGGGCGCGCGGGTCCAGGGTGGGGGCCACGGTGAGCCGCAGGCGCGCCGACGTCGCGCGGCGCTCGGGACCGCCTGCCCGCGGCCGGGCCGTCATCACCGCCGCCGGCACGCGCACGTCGCCGAGCGCGAAGGCGTAGGCGGCGTAGCGCCGGAGCTCGGTCACCGCGCCGCCCTGCTCGCGCCGCTCCACGTGGTCCAGGCGCAGCACCAGGGGCGCCAGCGCCCGCTCCTCGAAGGGCGCGGGCTCGAGCTCCCGGCTCCAGCGCCGTTCGACCGTGAGCGGGAAGGCCCGTCCGGGGAGCACCGGGTCGTCCGCCGTCCCGGCGCCGGGGAGCACGCGCAGCAGCAGCTCGGGCCCGTCCGCGGGCGGGGGGGCGCCGCAGGCGGCCAGCGCGAGGAGGGCCAGCAGCGCGCCGGCCCTGCGCGCGGCTCCACGGACCGGTCGCCCGCGGCTCACCGCTTGGCTCCGCGCCGCTCGCGCATGCGGAAGAAGCGCACGATCGGCCCCGCCACCGCGTCGCGGACGGGGGAGCGGGGCACGGGCACGTCGAGCAGGTCCACGCGCGCGCGCGCGCAGGCCTCCTCGGTGGCGCGGCGCCAGGCCTGGACGGCCGCCGCGTGCACCGCGCGGGTGCGCGCCGAGCCGAAGTCCACCACCCGTGCCCGGCCCGTCTCGGGATCCTGCACGCGCACGAGCCCCGGCGGGGGCGCCTCGTGCTCGGGCAGCAGCAGGCGCACGGCGATCACGTCGTGGCGCCGCGCGGCGCGGGCCAGGGCCTGCTCGTAGCCCTGGGTCAGGAAGTCGCTGACCACGAACACGACGGCGTGCCGGCGCGCGGCGCGCGTGGCCTCGGCCAAGGCGGCGCCGAGGTCGGTGGCGCCGCCCGGGGCGGACAGGGCCAGGCAGTCGCGCACGAGGCGCAGCGCGTGCCCCTCGCCCCGCCGCGGGGGCACGCGCGCCCGCACGCGGTCGGAGAAGCCCAGCAGCCCCACGCGGTCGCCGCCGCGCACGGCCGCGAAGGCCAGGCAGGCCACGACGCGGGCCGCCGTCCCCCGCGCCGACCAGGGGCCGAAGCCGCCCTCCATCGAGGCCGAGAGGTCGAGCAGGAAGAGCACGGTCTGGTCGCGCTCCTCCACGAAGGTCTTCACGTAGGGGCGGCCCATGCGCGCCGTCACGTTCCAGTCCAGGGCCCGTGGGTCGTCGCCCTCGGCGTACTCGCGCACGGACTCGAAGGAGAGGCCCGCGCCCCGGAACACGGAGGCGTAGCCCCCCGACATGACCCCGCGCACGAGCCGGCGGCTGTGGACCTGGATGCGTCGCACCTCGGCGAGCAGCTCCGCCAGCGGGTCGGCCGGCGCCTGCGTCGCCGGCTCCGCCGGCGGTTCGGCCCGCCCGGCCCCGGACGAGCCCGGGCGGGGGCTCGGGTCGGCCAGGGGCGTCATGGCACCGGGACGTGGTCCAGCACCTGCTGGAGCAGGTCGGTGGGGCGCAGGCCCTCGGCCTCGGCCTCGTAGGTGGCCACCAGGCGGTGGCGCAGCACGTCGGGGGCCACGGCCTGGACGTCGTGGGGCGTGACGAAGCCGCGCCCCTCGAGCAGCGCCCGGGCCCGGGCCGCGCGCACCAGCGCGATCGACGCGCGGGGGGAGGCGCCGTAGAGCAGGCGCGGGGCGAGGTCGGCGAGGCCGGCCTCGGCCGGGCGGCGCGTGGCGAAGACCAGGTCGACCACGTAGCCGACCAGGCGCTCGTCCAGGTGCACCTGGTCGAGCAGGCGCCGGGCGGCCAGCACCTGGGCCAGCGCGGCCAGGCGCCGCAGCGCCGGGCGGGGCGCCGTGGCGGCCATGCGCTCGATGATCGCGCGCTCCTCCGCGCGCTCGGGGTAGCCCACGACGACCTTGAGGAGGAAGCGGTCGAT
>CAZPOZ010000256.1:0-5062 GCA_964588235.1 uncultured Planctomycetales bacterium | reverse complement strand
CCATGCCCTTGTTGAGCCCGGCCATCCACTGGGGCAGGTACTCGGCCAGCAGGTAGTTCGCGCAGCCGATCTGGAACGGGTGGCTGCGCTTCCAGCCCATGAAGAAGCGGCAGACCATGCCCACCGCGGTCATCGAGGTCTGCTGCAGCGCGCTGGCCTCCTTGCCGCTGAGCTCGAAGTAGCCCATGAAGGCCTTGAAGCGCCGCTTGGAGCCCACCTCGTAGTCGTAGTCGGTGGCCAGGTCGGCCGGCGTCTCGGTCTCGCCGGTGATGTCGTACGAGCAGCGCTCGAACCACGAGTCGATGCCGTCGATCGAGCGTTGCGGGATGTCCAGCCCCGCCAGGTCGCCGGTCTTGAGCGTCATCAGCACCCAGGAGGTGCACGAGGAGTCGCTCTGCACCATGCGCGGGCCGTAGCGCCAGCCGCCGCCCGGCGTCTGCACGCGCTTCAGGTAGTCGATGCCCGCCTGCGCGCAGCGCCGCAGCAGCGGGTCGCCGCGCGGCAGGCCCGGCTGCCCGAGCGAGAGGGCGAAGGCCTCGGTCATGCCCCAGACGCCCATCGAGATCAGGTAGGCGTAGATCCACGACTCGTCGCCGCCGCCCGTCACCGGGTAGGAGCCGTCGTAGAACTGCGTGGCCATGAGGAACTCGGTCGCGCGGCGCACGGCCTCGCGGTACTTGCCCCCGGTGTGCACGTACCCGGCGCCCAGGAAGGCCAGCAGCGACAGGCCCGTGTAGGCCGGCTCGCAGCCGATCACCCCGCCGAAGCCCTTCTCGTTGCCGTCCCACAGGCCCGTGGCGTGCTGGTGCATCTCGAGGAAGCGCAGGCCGTCCTCCACGCAGCGCTCGGTCTCCTTCGTG
This sequence comes from uncultured Planctomycetales bacterium, assembly GCA_964588235.1. Classification (GTDB taxonomy): domain Bacteria; phylum Planctomycetota; class PLA2; order PLA2; family JAEUHO01; genus CAZPOZ01. Next base: position 4,202 of record CAZPOZ010000256.1, on the reverse strand, counting down.
AGCCCGTAGAGCCCCTTCTCGCTGGCCGTGCGCCGGTTCGCCTGGCGGTTGAGCGACTTCTGGCGGATGTGCAGCGGGCTCTTGCTGCCCGCGAACCAGGTCTTCCAGAGCGAGGGGCGCTCGCGTCCGAAGCGGTGCCCCGTCAGGCGCTCCAGGGCGAGCTCGACCTCGCGCAGCAGCTCGTCGGCGTGGCCCGCGGCCTCCAGCTGCGCCACGAGCGCGTCGAAGGCCGCCTTGTGGCGGATGTACCCCAGGGCCCGCACCGCGAACAGCTCCTCGGGGCGCGCCTTGGCGCGCGGACGCACGCGCTCCACGAGCTCCTTGACCGCGCCCTCGGGGTCGATGCCCTCCAGCGCGCGCGCGGCGAACATCCGCCGCGTGCGGTCCTTGGGGTCCTCGTAGAGGGCGGTCTTGACCAGCGCCTTCTGCGCGTCGGCCGCGCCGAAGAGCCCGCACAGCTCCATGACGGTGATCGCCACGTCGGTGTCGGAGAACTCGATCAGCGCGGGCAGCCGCTCGCGCACCTTGGCCGCCGCGGACGGGCCGATGCGCAGCAGCGCGGTGCGGGCCGCGTCGCGCACCTCCCACTCGGCGTCGTCGGCCACCATCGCGATCAGGCGGTCGATCACCTCGGAGGGCACCTCGGGCGGCGGGGGCGGCGCCGGCGCCTCTCCCGGCGTGACCGGCGGACCGTCCTGCCGCTGCTCGGCCTGCTGCCAGGCCAGCCGCCCCAGCGCCAGGGCGGCCGCGTCGCGGTAGTCCTTCTTCGCGTGCCGCGAGAGCCCGAGCAGGTCGGGCACGTCGGCCGGCGTGCTCAGCTCGACCACGGCCTTGAGGCAGGCGTCGCGGGCCTCGTCGCGCGGCGTCTGCCCCAGGACGTGCAGGAACGACGACAGGCCCTGCTTCCAGCCGATGCGCCGCAGCGCGTGCACCGCGTAGAGCCCGAGGTACTTGTCGCCGGCGCGGCGCACGAGGCTGGCGAGCGCGTCGGCGGCCTTCGAGACGCGCAGCGCGCCCGCCGACGAGCAGGCCGCCATCTTGATCTCGTCGGTGCGGCCCTTCTCGAGCGCGGTGACGATCATGTCGCGCACCGCGGGGAAGGTCTTCTCGTCGGTCACGTCGAGCAGGCCCAGCAGGAACAGGGCCTCGGACTGCACCTCGGGCGCCCGGCGGCCGCTGGCCAGCGCGGCCAGGGTGGGATCCAGCGCGGGCGCGCCCCAGGCGCACAGCACGCGGGCGAGGTTGCGTTGGCGCTCGTCTTCCTTCGCCTTGAGCGCCGAGGCGATCACCTTCTGCACCTCGGGCTCCGCGCTCGGGCCGGGGCCCAGGGCCCGGAGCGCCTCGCCGCAGGCGACGGCCAGGTGCGGGTGCCGCGCCAGCACGCCGGCCTCCACGAGCGCGAGCGCGGCCGTCGCGTCCTTGCCGGTGCGCGCCGCCTCGATGGCCGCGAACTGCTCGTCGGCGTCCCCCGTGGTCAGCCGGGTGCGCCAGGCCGCGGCGTCGGCCGCCGCCTGCCCCCGGCGGCCCGGGCCCGGGCTCAGGAGCACGAGGGCGGCCAGGGGCGGCAGGGCGAAGAGCAGGCGGACCGATCGCACGTGGGGGGCGCTCCAGGGGCCCCATCGTACCGAACGCGGGTTCGCCTGCGGTCGCTCCTCCGCGCCCGCCCGGGCCCGCCGCGCCGCGGCGACCCGCCTCGTGCGACCGGGACGGGGGCCCCGCCCCCCCGGCCGCCCGCGGCACGGGCCCTGCCAGCGCGGGCCGGCCGGCGTTGATAGGAAGGTAGCGACTCGTAGGTAGCCGGGTCCCGACGACCCCGTGGAGCGCGCCGATGGCCAGCCTGCCCCCCGTGCCCCGCCCGTCCCGTCCGTCCGGCCTGCTGGCCGCCGGCGCCCTGCTCGGCGCGCTCGGCGCCGCCGCGGCCCGTGCGCCCGAGGCCCGGGCCGACCTGCTCGAGCTCAAGGACGGGCGCGTCGTGGAGGGCGCCGTCGAGGAGGCGGGCGACGCCTACCGGGTGCGCACGCGCTTCGGCGAGGCGCTCGTGCCGCGGGCCGACGTGAAGCAGCGCACGGTGGGGCGCACCGTGGACGAGCTGGTCAAGGAGCGCCTCGCCTCGTTGGCCGCCGACGACGCCGAGAACCGCGCCCGGCTGGCCCGCTGGCTGGTCGAGCTGGGCCGGGCCGACGAGGGCCGGGCCCTGGCCGAGGCGGCGCTGGACATCGACGCCGAGAACGCCACGGCCCACGGGGTCCTCGGCCACGAGCGCCACGGGGGCCGCTGGATGAGCCCGGACGCGGCGCAGCGGGCCAAGGGCCTCGAGTTCCACGACGGCCGCTGGTGGACGCCGGAGGAGTGGAAGAACGCGGGCGAGGCCGTGCGGCAGGCCGCGGCCGCGGCCGACGCCGCGGCGGCCCGCAAGGAGCGCGCACGCGAGGTGAGCCGGCTGCTGCGCCTGTTGGCGGCCCCGGACGCAGGCTCGCGGGCGCGGGCCAAGCAGCGCCTGCTCGACCTGGCGGCCGAGACGAAGAACGACGACCTCAAGCGCCTGGTGGCCGACGTGGAGCAGTTCGTGGCGAAGGCCGACGAGCTGGCCCGGGCCTCGGCGGGCGGCGCCGACGCCATGCTGCTCGGCGAGATCCGCGCCACGATGAGCAAGCTCAAGCGGCCCATCGAGGTCTTCGCCACCAGCCTGGCGAGCAACATCGGGGGCGCCCCGGTGAAGATCCAGCTGCCCGAGCTCGAGGTGATCAACGTGCGCACGATGGTCGGGCTGCCGGCGACGGTGGCGAAGTAGGGGCCCTCCGGGACGCGGTCGCTCCACGGGGTGGGAGCGCGGAGCACCAGCCTTCTCCTCTTGAATAGACCGTTCGGTCTATGAAGGGGCTAGGCAGGCGAGCCCGCAGCGCTGCCCGCCTTGCCTGCCTGCCAGGTTGTCAGCCCCGGGTTCCGCCACGTGTGACACCTTGTCAGCAGAGGGCGCCGCTGCGGAGCCGTCCGCTGGTATGCGTCTACATAACTTATTGTAATGTAACGAGATAAGAGAATAGCTTGGCCAGGGGGCCTTGGGGGGCCACTGGCACTGGGGTTGCCTTGTCAGGCCCGGTGGCTCCGACTCTGCCGGTGCTTGTCGGCACCCAGGCCTTGGACCTGGGTGCGGCGCTCGCCGGATGGATTCGGCGCTCCGGCTTCGAGGTGGAGGTCTCAGCGGACGGCGCCTGTGCCGTCCGGGCCCTTCAGCGAAGCCCGTTCGCGGCCTCGTTCCTGGACGCCGGGTTCGAGCTGCGGGCGGGCGAGCCGGTCTGGCGGGTCGTCCGCCCGATCCTGGGCCGTCGGCTGATCCTGATGGCCCGCCAACGACACAACGAGCTGTGGTTCGAGGCCTTGCAGGCCGGGGTGGGCAGCGTCCTCCCCCTGCCGGCCGCCGAGCCGATGGTCCGCGCCGCTTTGGCGGCGGTGTCCGCCCGCTAGGGGCGCGCCCCGCTTCCCCCGTCCGACCGGAGTTGCCCGCATGCCCGCCCTCAAGCCCCTGAACGACAAGGTCCTGATCGAGCGTCTGGAGGCCAGCGCGAAGACCGCCGGCGGCATCCTGCTGCCCGACTCGGCCAAGGAGAAGCCCACCGAGGGGCGCATCGTGGCCACGGGCGACGGCCGCTGGAACGACGAGGGCCAGCGCGTGCCGCTCACGGTCAAGCCGGGCGACCGCGTGCTCTTCAGCGCCTACGCCGGCACGCAGGTGAAGGACGGCGGCAAGGAGTACCTGATCCTGGACGAGAGCGAGGTGCTCGCGGTCCTGGACGAGAAGCCCTGGGAGGCGGCCGGCGAGAGCGCCAAGCCCGCCAAGAAGAAGTAGCCGCCCCCCCGATCCCCCCAACGACCCAACTCGAGGCAGGGTCGGCCGGCAGCGGGCGCTCGGCGCCCGGGTCCGCGCCACCCTCGAAGGAACCCCCCGATGCCCGCCAAGCAGATCGCCTACAACCAGGACGCCCGTGAGCGCATCCGCGCCGGCGTGCGCCAGCTCGCCCGCGCCGTGAAGGTCACGCTGGGCCCCCGTGGCCGCAACGTGGTCATCCAGAAGTCCTTCGGCAGCCCGACCGTCACGAAGGACGGCGTGACGGTGGCCAAGGAGATCGAGCTGGAGGACCCCTACGAGAACATGGGCGCGCAGATGGTGCGCGAGGTCGCCGCCAAGACCTCCGACGTGGCCG
>CAZPOZ010000255.1:0-5074 GCA_964588235.1 uncultured Planctomycetales bacterium | reverse complement strand
GGAAGAACGCCGGGCGCAGGCAATATGTTCAGTTATTTCTGGCGCAGGACACTAGGCCCTTCCGCAAGAGAGGTCTCGCCCTCCGAAGGGCCCTACCCCTAGCTGGGTGGCGTTGGTTCTGAGGCACGGGCCGGGGAGGCCGTCAGGGGAGCCGCCGCCGGAGCGCCGTCAGCCAGGAACGCCCGGCCGAGAGCGATCCCGCCAGGTAGGCACGCAGCACGGCCAGCCGGAAGCGCGGCGGCGCGACCTCGCGCAGCGAGCGCGCCAGGGAGGCGAGCCCCGGCAGCGCCAGCCGCGGCCGGAAGCGCCGCCCGGCCCGCGAGAGGCCGGCGACGTTGGCGAAGGTGAGCGCCCGCGGGCCCCCGGCCAGGGAGCCGTCCACGAGCAGGTGCCCGGCCGAGAGGTCGGGCAGCACGAAGCGCGCCGTGTGCAGCGCCTTGAGCGCCGCGCCGAGCCCCCGGGCCATCGCGGCCTGCTCCCGGGGCGAGGCCGCCGGCAACGTGAGCGCGAGGTGCTCGTGGAGCGGCAGCCCGCGCGCCTCGCGCGTGACGAGCACCCCCGCCCGCTCCCCGGCGGCCCGGCCCTCCAGGGCCAGCAGCGGCTCCGGGGCGCGGAAGCCCGCCGCCCGCAGCGCGAGCAGCCCCTCGAAGGCGTCCAGCGGCCGGCGCGCGCGGCGCAGCGGGGCGAAGCGCTTGACGAACAGGGCCTGCCCGCCGACCTCCAGGCGGCGCACCGAGCCGCCTCCCGACCCCACCGGCGCGGCCTCCTCGCTGCTCAGCAGCCGCGGCAGGTCGAGCCAGCCGGCACCCGCGAGCAGCCGTACGCCCTCCCGCAGCCCCAGCCCGTGCGCCCCGGGCACGCCCACGGGCGTCACGCGGTCCCGCGGCAGCACGGCCGCGGCGGCGCGGGCCACGAGCGCGCTGGAGGAGTGCAGCTTCGGGTCGCCGACGATCATCGTCTCGATGCCCAGGCGCGCCGCCGTGGCGCGCTCGGGCACCGTGTCGGGCGTGTAGTCGCGGCCCTTGGCGTGCACCTCGGGCGCGAGCGCCTCGAGCAGCCGGTCCACCGTGCGGTCGGAGAAGATCAGCACGTAGTCCACGCAGCCCAGCGCCGCCACGACCTCCGCGCGCTCCCGCTCCGGCAGCACGGGCCGGCCCGGGCCCTTGGCGGCGCGCACGCTCTCGTCGGCGTTCACGCCCACGACCAGCACGCCGCCCAACGTGGCCGCCTCCTCGAGCGCGCGCACGTGCCCGACGTGCAGCAGGTCGAAGGCGCCGTTGGTGAACACGACGCGCCGCCCGGCGCGGCGGTGGCTCTGGAGGACCGTGGTCAGCCGCGGCTCGTCGAGGATCTTGTCGCCCGCGCTCACGGGGCCGCCCCGGCGGGCCGCCGCCGCGGCGGCAGCAGGGGCAGGCCCTCGCGGCGGAGGATCCACAGCGCGGCCTCGCGCAGGTCGCGCGCGACGAAGTCGGGGTCGAAGGGACCGCCCACGGGCAGGGGCCACTTGTCGCGCTCGGCCGCCAGCAGCACGGACACGGTGCCCGCCCGCTTGCCGGCCACCACGTCGCGCTCGCCGTCCCCCACCGAGTAGCAGCGGGGCAGGTCCAGGCCGAGGTCGCGCGCCGCGCGCCTCCACATGCCGTCCCCGGGCTTGCGGTCCTCGTGCTCGCGCGTGAACGCCGGCACCGTGCCCTCCGGGTGGAACGGGCAGTGGTAGCTGGCCGAGAGGCGCACGCCTTCCGCGGCGAGCAGCTCGTGGAGGCGCTGCTCGACCCGCCGGTAGTCCTCCGTGCCGTAGCGGCCGCGGGCGATGCCCGACTGGTTGGTGGCGACCACGAGCAGGAACCCGGCGCCGGCCAGGGCCCGCAACGCCTCGCCCACGTGGGGCAGGAGGGCCGCCCCGGCCGGGTCGCCCAGGTAGCCCGGGTCGTGCAGCAGGGTGCCGTCGCGGTCCAGGATCACCGCGCGACGGCCGGTGGCGGAGGTGGGTTCGGGCACGGGCGGCGGATTCTACGGGCGTCCCGGGTACCTTGGACGCATGGCCCCGCCCCTGGCCCCCGTCCGGGCCGCGTTCGCGTCCGCCCGCGTGCCGGCCCTGCTCGCGGCGCTGGTGCTCGTCGTGCCCGGCGCGGCCGGCTCGGGGGGTCGTGCCGCCTGGGCCGAGCCCCCGCCCGGGAAGGGCGCGCCGGCGGGCGCCCCCCCCGCCGCCCCCGCGCCCGCTCCCCAGGGCCCGCGCGAGAAGGACGACCCCTACCCCGCCGAGCTGCGCGAGCGCGTGAACCGCGCCGTGGACCAAGGCGTCGCGCACCTGTTCGAGAAGCAGCGCCCGGACGGCTCGTGGGCGGCCGCCGGCGCCGAGCTCGGGGCCTACCCGCTGGGGGTCACGGCGCTGAGCACCCTGGCCTGCCTGATGGGCGGGGCACCCGGCGACGACCCGCGCATCGAGAAGGCCTTCGGCTACATGCGCACGCTCGCGCTGGACCGCACCTACAGCGTGGCCGTGCTGCTGCTGGCCCTGCACGCGCGCTACGCCGGGCCGGGCGACGCCTTCGCGGAGGACGGGACCGACGCCTACGGCAACCCGGTGCCCAAGGACCCGTGCCTGACGAAGATGAACCCGGCCGACCGCGCGCTGATGGAGAAGGGGGTGGCCTTCCTGCTCCAGCACCAGAACGCCGGCTCCTGGCGCTACCCCGCCGGGGGCAGCGACCTCTCGAACACCCAGTACGCCCTGCTCGGGCTGTGGGCCGCGGCGCGCTGCGGGGCGAAGATCCCGCAGGAGGTCTGGTTCAGCGCCCTGGAGCACCTGCTCACGCTCCAGGAGCGCACCGGCCCCGAGACCGTCCTGCGCACGACGGAGGCGCACGGCGAGTACCGCGTCGTGGTCACGGAGAAGGCGCGCGCGCGGGGCTTCCGCTACCGCCCCGAGGATCCGGTGACGGGCAGCATGACCTCGGCCGGGATGGCGGGGCTCACGATCTGCCAGGACGAGCTCTGGGCCAGCCGGCGGTTCACGGCCGAGCAGCGCAGCCGCACGCGCAAGGGCATCCGCGACGCCATGGCCTGGATCCAGGACAACTTCGACGTCACGCGCAACCCCGGCCAGCCGCAGGGCGGCTGGCACTTCTACTGGCTCTACGGGCTCGAGCGCGCGGGCATCCTGGCCCGCACGCGCTTCCTGGGCAGCAAGGACTGGTACCTCGAGGGCGCCACCTGGCTGCTCGGCCACCAGCGCGGCGACGGATCCTGGAGCAGCGAGCACACGCTGCTCGACACGGCCTTCGGCGTGCTGTTCCTCAAGCGCGCCGCCCTCAAGGCCCGCCGGGGAGCCGTCACCCCCACCGAGACCGAGCCCAAGTGAGCGCCGGCCGGCGCGCCTGCCGCGGGCAGGCCCCCCCCTGGATCGCGGGGTGGTCGGTGGGGTACGCTGAGGGCATGCGACGCACGCGCGCCCTCCCGGTGCTCGCCCTGCTGCTGCTGGGGCCCGGCCCGCTGCTCGTGGCCCCGCGGACGCTCCGGGCCGAGCGCAACGCCGACGAGAAGAAGGGCTCCTGGAAGGACGAGCCGGCCTACAAGGCCCTGCTCGCGTCCGAGGCCAAGGCCTTCGCCACGCTCATGCGCCTGGCGGTCAAGGAGGACTTCCGCCGTCAGGCCTGGTTCCTGGCCGACCGCGTGCTCGCCGCCAAGCCGGGGGACGCGGAGGCCGAGAAGGTGCTGGAGACCTGGAGCGACGCGCAGCTGATGGAGGGGCGCGCGCCCACGCCGGAGTTCGAGGGCAAGCGCGACAAGACCCTGGTCGAGGCCGGCGACGGGCTGGCGCGCTTCGCCGAGCTGCTCAACGGCGCGGGGGTGGAGCCCGAGGAGTACTACGAGCTCAACGTGCGCGCCTTCGGCTACGGGTCGCGCTACTCGGCGCTCGTGGCCGCGTTCCAGGAGGCCGGCTACGCCGCGCTCCACACCTTCCACGACGCGGAGATCAAGCAGCTGGAGGAGGTCCTCGGGGAGCGCTGGAAGGCGGTCACCTTCCCCCCGGCCTGGGACGACGGCTACCTCAAGGTGCGCGTGCGCTGGCCGGAGGCCCGGATCGCCCAGCTGGGGCCGTTCCGGCTGCTGACCGACCTGAAGGTGGGCGAGGCCCTGCGCGTGCTCGGCGTGCTCGAGGGGGCGCGCGCGCACGTGGTGGAGGCGCTGGAGGGCGCCGAGCCCGCGGCAGCCCCGCCGCTGGACGTGGTGCTGTTCACGGAGGCCGAGACCTACGCGCGGCTGGCGCCGCGCCTGGTGCCCGAGCGCGACGCCAAGGAGGCCCTGGAAGGCTCGAGCTGGTACGACCGCCAGGGCGAGCGCGTGGTGGCCTGCTGGCGCCACCGGGTGAACGCCTGGATCGGCGAGGACGCGGTCGTGGCGGCGGCCGTGGCGCCCTTCGTCGCGCGGCGCTGGTTCGGGCAGAACGCCTCCGGTTGGGTCTCGGGCCGCGGAGCCTGGCTGCTGGACGGCCTGGGCGGCGCGATGCAGGGGCTCGCGGTGGACCCGAAGACGGGCGCGGCCGAGCTCGACCCCGAGCGCTGCTGGCGGCTGGCGGCGGCGCGGAGCCTGCGCGAGGAGGGCGTGCTGCTCTCCTGGGAGAAGTTCCTCGAGGTGGACCGCGAGAAGGCCCGGGCCTGGCCCCGGCGCGACGCGAAGGTGGCGTTCCGGGGTGGCTCCTTCCAGGCCCAGGACGTGGACGTGGCGGCCTGCCAGGCGACGGCCTTCGTCGTCGGGCTGATGAAGGCCGACAAGGGCAAGGGCGCGAAGAAGCTGGGCGCGCTGCTGCGCGACCTGCTCAAGCGCGACGCGCTGCCCGACCTGGACAAGACCCTGGGCTGGAAGAAGCACCGCTGGATGGCGGAGGCCGAGAAGGCCATCGACGCCGCCACGGGCCGCTGACCCGCGGGCTCAGCCACGACGCCGCCGCGAGGGGCGACGAGGGGCGCGTGCGGCGCGCTGGAGCCGGGCGCTCGGGCCGCTTCCTCCTCCTTGCGCCGGCCTTGAGGCGCGTCGTCGTCGTCATCGGCCTTCCGCTACCGGCCCAGCGCGC
>CAZPOZ010000254.1:0-5075 GCA_964588235.1 uncultured Planctomycetales bacterium | reverse complement strand
GCGCTCGGCGTCGGTGGGGTCCTGCGAGAGCGCGCGGGCCGCCAGCGCGTCGGCGCGCGCGCGCTGCTCGCCCGCGGCCGCGGCGCGCGCGGCCCGCACGACGACCCAGGCCACGATGCGCGTGAAGCCGGGCGGGGGCGCCTCGGCCAGGGCCACGAGCCGCGCCACCGCGGCGTCGGTCGCACCGCGTCCGGCCAGCACGGCCGCCGCCAGCAGCGGGTAGGTCGTGGCCCGCTCGCGCTCGAACACGGCCCAGCGCCGGGCCGTGAGCGGGTCCGGGTCGAGCGGCGCCTGGGTGCGCTGCTCGATCAGCGCCGCGTGCGCGGCGGCCGCCTCCAGGTTGCCGACCGAGAGGGAGACGCCCAGCAGGCGCAGCAGCGCCAGCGCGCGCAGGGGGTCGTCGGGCGCCGAGCCGTCCACCACGCGCACGTAGAGCGCCGCGGCCCGCCGCAGGAGCGCCGGGTCGTCGCCCGCGCCCCCTTCGGCCGCATGGGCCCCGCTGTAGAGGTGCTCGGCCCGTGCGCGCGCGTCCGGGGCCGTCGCGGCGGCCGCCTCCACGCGCTCGAGCCAGGCCCGCAGCCCTCCCTCGGCCCGGAGCGCCGCGTCGGCCGGGGCGTAGGGCGGCACGCCGGAGGCGCTGGGCACGCCGTCGGCCGGGGGGCTCGCCCCGTCGGCGCGCGCCGCGGCCGGTGCGGCCAGGAGGACCCCCGCCGCCAGGAGGGCGGCGAGGGTCAGCGCGGGCCCACGCGGGCTCACGAGCCCGTCCCCGGCGCCTGAGCCGTGGTCGGGGGCGCGGCCGCCGGGGCCAGGGCCGGGGCGCCGAGGGGGAAGGGGTCGGGGCAGGGGCCCGTGGGCGCTTCGGGCAGGTCGCCGCTCGTGCTCGGGGGCCGCGCGCCTCCCGTGGGCTCCTCGACGGGCGCCGGACCCCCCTCGGGCCGGGGAGCGACGGGCGCGTCGTCGGGCGCTCCCGCAGGCACGGGCGCCGGCAGGTCGGGCAGGTCGTGGCCCTGCGGCGTCGCCTGCGGCAGTCCGCCGTCCTCGCCGTCGTCGCCGCCCGCGTCGGGGGCGAGGAAGGGCGGCGGCACCCCCGGCGTGGTCACCGGCGGAGCCGCGGGCGGGAAGGGCCCGAGGTCGACGGCGGGCGAGCCGGGAGCGGCCCCGCAGGCGCGGTCGGACAGGTGCAGGTAGGCGCCGACGGAGGCCTGCCGCGTCACGGCCACCGTCTGCGTGCCGCAGGGCACGTCGATCGTCCCGCTGCGGTGCACCTCGTGCCCGGTGAGGTCGTTCTTCGTCCACCACGACCAGTTGCGCGTGACGCTCAGGTCGATCGTCAGCGTGAGGGGAGCGAGCAGGAAGTAGCCCTCCCACGGGATGCGGTGGCCGGGCTGGGCCTCGATCGTCTGGCGGTAGGAGCGCACCTCGGTCACCACGTGGCCGCGGCCGAACCCGCCGCCCAGCTTGACGGCGAGCTTGAGCGCAACGGCGTTCACCTCGGCGCTGACCTCGCCCTCGACGTGCCAGCTGGTGCTGTCGCCCTCGGCGATCTCGATGCCGATCTCGGTGCTGGACTTCGACTCGGGGCAGTTCCAGACCTCGCCCCAGCCGCGCAGCACCGAGAAGGCCGCGCCGACGTCGATGCGCGGGTCGCCCGCGGCCGCGTACGAGCAGCCGTTGGCGTTCGTCTCGACGCGATCCTCGGCCGAGACGAGCCCGCCCCACAGGCTGCGCGTCTCGAGCCCGAACCCGCTCTGCGTGCGCAGGTCGTCGAGCGTGGGGCCCGGGCAGTCGGAGCAGGCGTCGGCGTCCGCGGGCCGGCCGGGGCCGGCCAGCAGCAGCAGGGCGAGGGCCAGCGCGGCCGGCAGCCGGCCGCCGCGCGGGCGGGGGGGGAGGGAGCGGGGCATGGGGAGGACCTCCGGTCGGCCCCGGCACGGCGCCGGCGGGCGACCGTCCCCACACCGCGGCCGAGGCCTTCGCGGTCACGCCCGGCCCCCGGCCGCGTGCCGCTCCTGCCGTACAGTCGCGGGATGCCTGCCGCCGGCTCCGCCTCCGACGCCCCCGACGCGAGCGGTTCGGGGGCGGAGCCCCCGGACGGGGCCGGCCCCGGGGACCTGGCCGCAGCCGAGGCCCTGGCCGACCGTGTGGAGCGCGCCGACGGGCCCGGGGCCGCGCTGGCGGATCTGCTCGCGCTGGAGCGCCGCGTGCTCGGCCTGCTCGCCGCGGGCCCGGCCGGCGAGGGCCGCGACCTGGTGGCCGTGGCGGCCGGCGCCGTGCGGGCCGAGGCGGCCCGTCTGCCGGGCCCGCTGGCCGCCGAGGCCGGCCGGCTGGTGGCCGGGCGCGTGCTCGCGCGGGCCCAGGCCCTGGTCGCGGGGCTGCCCGCCCCCGGCGACCGGGCGACGCAGGCGGCCTTCGGCGGGTTGGCCCGCCTGACCCTGCTCGAACGCGACCTGCACGCGCTCGGGCCGGGGTCGGCGGCCGGCGCCGGGCCCGTGGACGCCGCGGCCGGCGGCGACCCCGGCGCGGCGCGCGACGCGGCGCGGCCGCTCCACGGGGTCCGCGAGCGCCTGCGCGCGCGCCTGCTCGACGGGTTGCGGGAGGCGCCTCCCGAGGCGGCCCAGCGCCAGCGCCAGGCGCGCGAGCTCCGGGACCGGGCCGCCGCCGCGCGCACGGGGCTCGACGACCTGCCCCCCGTCCGCGCGGCGCGCCACCTCGAGGGCGTGGCCGACGACCTCGCCTGGCACGCCGCCGCCGTCGAGGGCGGTGCGGGGCGGCGGGCGCGGGCGTTGCGCCGGGCCGCGCGGCGCCTGGGCGCCGCCGCGCAGGAGCGGCGGCTCGAGGCGCGCCTGATCGAGCGCCTGGGGGCGCGGCGGGCGGCTGCCTGGGAGCGCCTGGTCGTCGTCTCGATCCTGACCGTGCTGGGGCTGCTGCTGCTGGAGGCGCTGCTCCCGCTGCCCGTGGCCGCCCGCTGGGCCCTGGTGGCCATCGACACCCTGGCCTGCGGGGTGCTGCTGGCCGACTTCGGGCTGCGGCTGGTGAACGTGCCCCACGGGCGCGGTCGCTGGTTCGCGCGGCACGTCTGGCTCGACCTGCTGCCCTCGCTGCCGCTCTCCTGGCTCTCGTTGGCCCACGTCGGGGGCGAGCCGCTGCACGCAGGCGTGGGCCTGCGGGTGGTCCAGCTGCCCCGCTTCGCGCGCACGCTGCGCTTCCTGATGCCCGTGCTGCGGCTGCTGCGCGTGGTGGGCTTCCTGGCCCGCGGCCTGGACCGTCTGGAGCGGGCCTACGGTCGCCTGCTCGACCGCGACGTCGTGCTCTACCCCACGCGCGAGGAGCGCGCGGCCGCCCGGGCGCGCGCCACGGGGGTCGGGGCCCGGGCGGCCGACCTGCTCGCGCGGCTGGGGCAGGCCTGGCAGCGGCTGCTCGCCGGGGCGGCGCCCGCGGAACGGTCCGCGCTGCTCGGCGCGCGGCTGGCCGGGCTGGCCGAGGCGGCCCGCGACCTGCCGGTGCCCGGCGCGGCGGCGGAGCCGGCGCCGCCGCCGTCCTCCGAGGTGACCGGCGAGGTGCTGCTGGAGCGCTGGTCGGCGGCCACGCCGGCGGCCGTGGCCGCGGCGCTCGAGCGCGAGCTCGCGGCCCGGCTGGCGGCCTCGCTGCGCGTGCTCGCGCGCGCGCCGCTGCGCTGGACGCCGTTCCTGCGCCGCTACCTGCCCCGGCTCGCGCCGGGGGCGTCCGACGCCGCCGTGGTGGCGGCCGCGGCGCAGAGCAGCGCCGCCGAGCTGGGCCGGCACCACCGCCGCTGGCTGTGGTTCGCCGACCTGTACGGCACGCTGACGCCGGCGGAGTTCGTGGACCGGCTCGGCAACGCCCTGGTGCGCTCCTCGTTCCGGCCCGCCTACCGGCTGACCCTGTTCGGCGCCGTCTACCTGATCGTCTCGCTGCTCGTGGGCCTGGTGGGCGGGGCCTTCCTCCAAGGGCTCCTGCGCACCTTGAACCCCTTCGTGACCGACACGCTCGTCGTGTTGGGCGGCATCTGCTTCGCGGTGCTGGGGCTGGGCTGGTGGATGCGCCGCGTGGCCAGCCAGTCCACGGCCTTCTACGAGGCCCTCTCCGACGCGCAGTTCCTCGAGCTGCTGGAGACGTTGAAGGGTCGGCGGCTGGCACACGACGCCGCGGCGCTCGCCCGCCGCGTGCTGGAGCCCGAGGCGGCGCTCGTCGGCGCCGCCCCCGAGGCCCGGGCCCGGGCCGAGGCCTTCGAGGCCGCCGTCCGGGCCTGGCTGGTGGAGCCCCAGCAGGGTCGCGGGGCTGCGCACACCTTCGACGCCGCCGGCCGCGTGGCGCTGATCTACCGCGACGCCCTGGACGGCGCGCTGTTCCTGGAGAGCGACGCGCGCACCGCGCGCCAGCTGCTGGGCAACCCGCTGCTGGCCGGGCTGCGCCGCCGCTCCTGGCGCACCACGCGGGCCGAGCTGCGCGCCCTGTCCTGGCTCGACCTGGACCGGCCGCGTTCGACCCTGCGCGGGCCCTACGTCTGGTTCTCGTTCCTGGCCCAGGCGGTGGTGCAGACGGTGGGCCGGCTGCTGGCCGACTACAACCGCTCCGTGCTGCCCCTCTCGGAGCTGTCCCGGGCCTCGACCGAGGAGCGCGCGCGCCACGAGTCCTGGCTGCACGCCCGGCAGGGGGCGCGGGCGGCGGCCGGGGCCGGACCCGGAGGGGCCGAGGAGGGCGGGGTGGGGGAGGGGGAGCGCGCCTCGGGGGACTTCATCGCGCTGCACTTCCTGGACGACGACCCGGCGCGGGACGCCGAGGTGGCCCAGCGGTACGGTCCCGAGGTCCTGGCCCACCTGCGCGCCGACCGGCGCTTCCTGATCCGACGCATCTTCGGCACCTACCCGCTGCACCTGAGGCCCCGCGGCGAGCGCGTGCTGAACCTGCGGCGGCTCTACGAGCGCTGGTTCGCCCGGGGGCGCGCGCTGCTGCTGCCGGCGCTGCTGCTCCTGCGCGCGGCGGCCTTCGTCGGGCTGTTCCTGCGCTGGGTGCTGCGCGCGCTCCACGAGGTCCGGCGGCCGGCGCTCCGGGCTGCGGCC